>DATBAA010000524.1:0-9154 GCA_036271755.1 Myxococcales bacterium
CGGCGCGCGCGACGGCCACGTGCTCGGCTTCGGCGCTCCCAGCGTGGCCGCGCTGAGCGGCGTACCGCTGTCATTTCCAGCCACGCCGGTGGGCCAGGGCAGCACGCTGACCGAGACGCTGACCGCCGGCAGCGCGGTCACCGTCACCAGCCTCTCCAGCAGCAGCGCGAGCTTCGTCGCCGGCACGCCTTCGATCGCGCTGCCGGCCGCGCTGACGGCCGGCCAGAGCTTGACCGTGCCCATCCGCTTCTCGCCCTCGCAAGCTGGCATGGCCGCGGGCATCCTGACGGTGGGCAACAGCGGCACGCCGCTCCAGGTCAGCTTGAGCGGAACCGGACAAGCCGCGGGCGCCTCGCTGACGGTGCAGCCGGCGCAGGTCAGCTTCGGCGGCGTGGTCGCCGGCACGCAGACCACGCAATCCGCCATCTTCACCAACGCCGGCAACGCGGCCTTGACCGTCAACGGCACCACGCCGCCGCTCGCGCCCTTCTCGGCCAGCGGGCTGCCCGCGACGGGAGCCACGATCGCGCCCGGCCAGTCGTTCACGGTGGTGCTGACCTTCGCGCCCGGCGCCGGCGGCCAGTTCGCCGACTCGCTGACGGTGCGCAGCAGCGGCGGAGATCTGAACATCCCCATCTCCGGAAACGCGACCGTGCCCGGCGTGTTCCAGGTCTCGCCTCTGGTCGTCAACTTCGGCAGCGTGCCCCTGGGGTCGACTCCGCGGTTGTCGTTCGTCGTCTCCAACTCGGGCGGCGGGCCTATCGTGGTCACGCGCTCGAAGCCGCCGGTGCTGGGCACCTTCGTGCGCACCACCGAGCTCTTCGAAGGCACGTCGATCGCGCCCGGCGCCTCGGTCACCGAGACCGTGGAGTTCTTGCCTGACGCGGCCGGAACCTTCACCGACACCTGGAGCCTCAACTCCGATTCGTCGACCGCCATCACCACGGTGACCTTCAACGGCACGGCGGTGGCCAGCGGCAAGTCGGTGGTGCCCGACCCAGTCGCGGGCGGCTGGCAGGTGAATGGCACAGCCAGCGTGCTGGGCAGCTCCATCGGCTCGCAGCTGCAGCTGACCACCACGCAATCGTTCGCGGCGGGCTCGGCTTTCTGGCCCACGGCGATTCCGACGAGCGGGCTCTTGGTGTCCTTCGACAGCGCTATCGGCGGCGGCACCGGCGCGGACGGGCTTACCCTCGTTATCGCCGATCCTTCGGCCGGCGCGACGCCCTTCTCGCTGGGCGCGGTCGGCGGCGGCCTCGGCTTTGGCGGCATCCCGGGATTCGCGGTGGCCTTGTCGACCAGCTCGGCCAGCGACAACTTCATCGGCATCGCCGACACCGTCTCGGGCAGCCTCAACTACCTCGCGATCTCGCCCGCGCTTCCGTCTTTGCGCGCGCCGCACCACATCGACGTGAGCTATTCCGCCGGCAAGCTCTCCGTCTCTTTGGACGGCTCGCCGCTGCTCTCGCAAGCATTGACCTTGCCCGCCAACGCGCTCATCGGCTTCTCCGGTGGCAACGGCCTCTTGAACGACAACCACGGCGTCGCCAACGTCACCATCGTCAGCGGCCCCTGAAGTTGTACGCAATGCCCTGGCCCTGGTAACTACTGCAACAATCCGGTAGCCGGGCCGGGTCCCTGCAGGGATGTCAGGAATGCGACCAGGTCGGCTTGTTCTTGAGCCGTTAAATTCAGCGCGGCCAATTCGTTGGTGCCGGGAAAGCCGCCGGTGAAGCCGCCGGTGCTGAAGAAGGCCACCACGTCTACAAGCTGGGTGAACTGGCCGGTGTGCATCCAGGACGGCCGCCCCGAGACGCAGCGCAGGCCCGGAGTGCGGAAGGCGCCGTCGGTCTTGCCCTGGTCCGGCGCGGTCAGCCGGCCGTCGTCGCCGTCGCTGTAGACGCCCTTGCTGTTGAGCGGATCCGCGAGCGCCGCGGTCAAGCCCGGATAAGCCCCATGATCGTCCAGATCGATGAACGCCACCGCCACCTTCGCCGGCCGCAGCCCGACGTTGTGGAACTGCTGGTCGGTCATGTACGGCCCCGCATGGCACGCGGTGCACCCGGCTTTGCCGACGAAGAGCTGCGCCCCGCGCTGGGCCGAGTGGCTCAGCCCGTTCCCGGCGTCGCTGCCGCTCGTGTCGACGGCTCCCGCTGCCACCCAGCTGTCGAAAGCGCTCTGGCCGCAAGTCAGCAGCCGCTCGTACGCGCCCAGCGCCTTGCCGAAGTTGGCGGCGATGCGCGTGACCGCGTCCTGCTGCGCCGTGGAAAGCGAATCATACTCCGCGCCGTCACCCGGCTTGCCGTGGCACACCGGCGTTCCCTGCGCGGGCTTGGTGCAGCCGGTGTCCGCCGCCGCGATCTGCGGCAGACCGGAGAGATCGGGCAGCGCTCCAAACACCTCGGCGTAGTCGTTCGCGTACCGCGCGGCGATCTGCTCGGCGAGAAAGAGGCGCGAGCTGTTCATCTCGGTGGGGTTCTCGATGGGCCCGAAGGGCTGGTTGAAGAGCGCGTCGCGGCGGCCGTCCCACATCAAGAGCCGCGCCTGGCCCACGTCCAGCAGGGACGGCGTGTGGCGCACGTTCCAGTCGGACGCGAGCGAAATGGACCGCTGGTTGCTCACCACGCGGAAGTCGGCAAAGCTCTTCAACGGATTGTGGCACGACGCGCAGGAGACCTTGCCCGTCTCGCCCTGCTTGCCCAGCGTGTCGCCGGTGCCGTCGTTGTCGGAGTCGAGCAGCTTTCCCGAGAACGCCGCATCCATGAAGAGCTTCTTCCCCAGCGCCGCGGCCGCCGGGTTGTCCGCGAAGCGGTTCGTCACGTCGGCCATGGGCGCGGGCAAAGACGCAGGCGACAGCGCCGCCAGCGCGGCCTTGTCAGCCGCGGTCAGCACCGGCGCGGGATCGGCATCTACCGGCGGAGCCGCCGCCCCGCCGTGGCACGCCACCGCGAGCGCGAGGACAGCTACTGCACGCAAGTCGAGCAGCTCCCATCGGTGCAGGTGCCGCAGTCGTGCGAGGTCGCGCACGGCACCAGGGTCTCATTCCACGTGGGCGCGGGCACTCCGCTCTTGAAGGCGAACTCGTCGAAGTGGCGGTGCGTCTCGAACTGCTCGTGCTTCTGCCGGAAGGGAAAGCCCGGGAACGGCTGGCTCGGGTCCGACCCGAAGTCGATGTCCACGCCCGAGTGGTAGAGCACGTCGCCCAGGGTCACCGTCACCGGCCCTGCCGTCAGCGTGTGCGCGGCGGTCAGGTTGGCGCAGGCCGCGGGCTGTCCGTTGATGAGGAAGTACACCTTGGTGGTGGAGGCGTAGACGTCGAAGCGGACGCGCGTGTCGCCCGACTGCAGCTCGCCCAGGAGCGGCACCGGCGGCTGCGGCGAGGAGCTGTTGTCGGTGACCCAGTCGGTCTTGTAGCGGGGGCACTGGCCGTTCACGTCCCAGGTGCGGTTGATGCAGGCCTGGATGTCCACGCGGCTGGGCCAGGAGTCGAAGTTCTGCATCACGACGCTCTTGGCGCTGGCCAGGTTGTCCACGTCCGGCGAGATCGACTGGATGGGTGCGTTGGCGCTGCTGATGATGATCTGCGAGTAGCGCCGCTCGGTGCTGAAGGCGTCCACCTCGGCGGTGGCGTGCAGAAAGGAGCCCGCCGCGAGCGAGCTCTTCTGCAGTGACGTCAGGCGGAACTTGCCCGTGCGGTCGGCCGCGGAGTCCGCGTAGGTGACGTTGAGCTCGCCGTTGTACACGCCGGCCGCGAAGAGCTGTTTGTTCTCGATGTTGATGTACGTCATCTCGTACTTCGAGGAGGTGAAGTGCCTCGTCTCGAAGAGGTTCTCGGTCGGCTCGGTGAACGGACCCGGATCGGTGTCGAAGCCGTCGTGGAAGTCCCACGTCTCGGCGTCGGCGGCGGGCGACACCTGCACGAACGAGCGCGCGATGGGCGTCGGCGCCGCGGTCGTGTCTCCCTGGCCGTTGATGTAGAGGTTCTGGAACGGATCGGCCGCCTGCATCTGTGCGGGCGTCAGGAAGGCCTGGTGCTGGACGCCGCCCGCGGCGACCGTCGAGCCAGGCGGGTAGACGCCGGCGGCGAACGATTGCGTGGAGAGCAGGCCCTGGTACGGACAGGGCGTGCTCAGCGCCTCGACGGCGAACGTGGTGGGCCCGGTGATGCCCGTCCACAAAACCGCGGTCATCGGCTGCGGGCCCTGGTGCTCTGCCCTGGCGAAGCGCGCCTGCCCCGCCACCAGCTCGTCGTGCGCCTTGGCGCAGACGTTCGACAGGAAGACGCGCATCAGCGGGACGCTGCCCGTCGCCTGCGCCGTCATGATGTTGAACGCGGACGTGACGGTGAACGACGAGCGCGCGGCCTTCTCCGTCGACGTATCAAGGAAATAGAGCCGGTCGCTGGCGATGGCCGCGTTCTGCGCCATGTCGATCTGCGCCGTGCCCGTGCCGGCCGCGACCGCGTAGAAGGCGACGCCGAAGTCTTTCCAGCCCTGCTTGATCAGCGTGTCGCGCTCGGCGGAGTCGGTGGTGTACTTCTTGATCCGGCTCTCGTTGAAGCGGTGGAAGAAGCAGTTGGTGTCGCCCGAGCTGCTCGGATCTCCCAGCGAATAGACCGCGACCCGGCCGTCGCCCGCGGTGGGCCAGACGTAGCCCAGCGTCGCGTCGGCGGTGGTGCGGGTGAAGCCCATCACCGCGCTGTTCACCCGCGAGTGGACCGCGAAGGCGCTGTTGAAGTCCTTCTCGCTGTCGAGCGCCACCGGGAAGGCCTCGCGCTGCCCGGCGCAGCGGTAGACGACGTTGGTGGTCGGAATGCTCGCGACGGCGCCGGTCGGCACCGGATAGATGCGGTAGTCCACCGCGCCGTCCACCGGATCGAAGGAGACCGAGACGTTGTCGACGCGCACGGCGCTCTGCACGTTGGTCATCGCCGGAAGATCGGACGGCGGCGGCGGAGGCTGCTGGTTGTTGCCGCCGTCGCTGCTGTTGCTGCCGCCGCTTGTG
The DNA here is from genome assembly GCA_036271755.1 of Myxococcales bacterium. GTDB lineage: Bacteria > Myxococcota > Myxococcia > Myxococcales > 40CM-4-68-19 > 40CM-4-68-19. The sequence goes on from DATBAA010000524.1 coordinate 5,005, forward strand.
CCCCCGCAGCCGTGCATCGCGAGCGCCGCGCAAAGGAGAGCCGGAACGCGGAATTTCATATTCTACTCCTGTGAAGTCAGTACCGAATCAACACCATAACGCCTGAGGGTAGACCCGCCATTTCCCGGCGCGGACACTGACCCGGGGTAATGCCAAAACATACCTGCAACGTTTATGTCGGTTTATTGGGCAGTATAGTCGAACGGTGTCGCCAGGATGGCGTCCGCCGGCACCGCGTCGCCGCTGAAGCTGCAGCCGAAGTGCCACACCAGGAACGCCTTGCGGAACTGCGAGTACGCGAGGCCGCTCATGGTGATGGTCGAGTCGGGGAAGTTCGGGGTGACGGTCTTCCAGCTGACGCCGTGATCGCTCGAGATGATGACGTTGTGCTGGCTGAGCGCCGCGAAGCGGTGATCGGGCAACTCGAGCAGCGTCGGCCCGCCGATGTTGGTGTCGATGGCGCCCGCGGGGCCAATCAGCGACCAGGTGGCGCCCTCGTCGTTGCTGACCGCCAGGGTGCCGGCGACGCCGGCGCCGGTGGAGGTGTCGATGGGCCAGTAGAGCTTTCCGTCCGACGCCGCCAGCGGCCGGTTGCGCACGGGCTTGTCGAACACCCGCGTCCACTGCGCGCCGGCGTTGGTGGTGCGGTAGATGCCGGTGGCCTGGTCGTTGCTATTGAAGTAGGTGCCGAGCAGGAAGGTCTGCGGGCCGATGACGTGCGGCGCCGAGGCGAAGCCGATGCCGGCGGGCAGGCTGCTCCAGATGTTGGTCCAGCTGGCGCCGCCGTTCTGCGAGAGCCAGAGCGCCTGCGTGGTCTCGTGCGAGCCGGCCAGGAGCGTCTGCCGGTTCGGGTCGGTGAAGTCGACGGACACCAGATCCGAATGGGTAGCGTTTCCCAGCGCGGTGAAGGTCGCGCCGTTGTCGTCGGTGCGGTAGACGGCCTTGTCGTTGTACGTGCCGCTCTCCCAGAAGGTCTGCGGATGATCGGGGTCGTAGACGATGGCCGAGGTGCGGTTGACGATGGTCGCCGAGCCGGTGCCCTTGCCCAGCGGGCTGAAGCTGGTGCCGCCGTCGGCCACTGCGTAGAGGCCGTCGAGCGCGATGCCGGCGATGACCACGTCCTGATCCGGCCGCACGGACACGAACGACATGTCGCCGCATTCAGATGACATGCCCGCGAGGTTCGAGGTGACGGGCGCCCACGAGCCGCTGATGGTGCCGCCGTCGAAGGTGTTTCCGCCGTCGGTTTGAGCGCCCGCGCCCGGCCCGATGTCGATGACCTGGGACGAACAGGCGGCACAGCAAATCAACGCAATTGTCGCGGCTTGAAGGCGCATGGCTTTGCCAGCATAACGCCTGGATAGGCCTGAAGGAAATCTCTTCAGCGCTTTGGACGAAGGTCCAGCACGGTCATCGAATAAGGTGGGAGATCCTGCACCAATTGCTGACCCGGGCTGGCGCCTGGCGCGCTGACGAAACCTTCCGAACCACCCGTATAGACGAACGCATTCACCGTCCCGGGCGCCGCGCACTGCAGCAGATCGATCTGCGCCTTGGCCGCCATCTCCGGGCTGGTGTTGAGCAGCACCAGCACTTGATGGCCGTCACTCGAGCGCGAGGCGAAGATGGAGGCCAGCGGATCGAGCGCGCGCGCCTTGACCGACTCGTCGAGGAAGCGCCCGCCCTGCCCGTCGAAGTTGCGATAGGCGCGGAACGCCCAATAGGAGGGCGAGTTCACCGGCGGGAAGGTCCAATAGAACGCCGAATAGATTCCTTCGTTGCCGAAGCGGCCCAGCGCTTCTGCCTGCGCGAGGCCGCCGCTCATGTGCTTCTCGCCGCCGAAGTTGTATTCGCCGATGGAGATCTTCAGGCCCGGGTCGTTGTCTTCGATCCACGCTTTCAGCCGGGGAATGAGCTTGGGCTCCTCGTCGATCCACGATTCGTCTTTGTAGGTGGGGTCCCAGAGGCTGCGCACCGAGCGGATGCGCAGCGCCGCGCTGGCCGGGTCGGTCGCGCCGTTGCCGCCCGAATAGATGTCCTTGCCCTGCGGGTACCAGTGCACGTCGAGCACGTCGATGAGGCGGACGCCGGTGCGCTGCTCTTGCTCGCGCACGCGCCGCAGCCACCAGGGCAAGAGCGGCGTGGTGCCGTGCGTGAGGCGGTCGCTGTGCACGCGGCCGGTCAGGTCGGCGGCGGAGAAGAAGAGCGAGGTCCAGCCCCAGCCCGCGAACCCGGCGATGGTGGCCTTGGGGTCCGCCGCGCGCACCGCAGACGCGTAGCGGATGGTGCGGTCGAGCAGCTCGTCGTAGGTGACGGCGTTGGGGTGCACGTCGCGGTGCGTGTCCTGCCAAAGGGTCGGCTCGTTGTCGATGATGTACATCGAGATCTCGCGCGTGAGCCCCTTGGCGGCGATGGTCTTCACCCACTCGGAGACGAACTCCGGCGGCGCCGGCACGCTGGTCATCTCCGGCCCGGCAGGCTTGATGGGCTGCCCCGCCTGGTTCACGCCGTTGCCCATGTCCTGGTTCTCGTGCGCCTGCTGCTGCTGGGCGCCGAAGCGCGAGACGGGAAACGAATAGGAGCTGTTGTCCTTGGCCACCCAACCCAGCGCGGGAACGGTCAGCGCGGAGGCCACGTGGTGGTCGATGTCCGACTGCAGCCACGTCAGCCAGGCGGGCCCGGGCTGGTTGCCGTAGTCGGTGTTGCGGAAGAAGTAGTCGTTGCCGGTGTTCCAGACGTTGCCGATGCGCCAGTTGTAGCGGCTGTTCGGGTTGCCGCCCCAGCGGCGCGCGGTGGTGCCCAGCTCCCACCAGCCGTTGTCGCCGTTGGCGGTGCCGTAGATGAGCTGGCTGATGGGGTGGCGCGAGGCGGTGCAGTCAACCGTCATGCGCACCACCCGGGTCTGCACGGCGGCGGCGGTGAGGACGACGCCGTCCATCAGCACGCGATCGTGCGCCACCTCCCTCGCGGCCTGGAAGACGATGGCGTTGAACGCGGCCGCGCCGGGGTTGAGCTCGGTCATGGGCAGCGTCACCTCCACCCAGCCGTCGGCCAGCGTGCGCTGCTTGCCCTTCGAGAGCGGCACGCGCGGAAAGACCGTCACCGACGAGTCGAGGCGCACATCGAGGAAGTCGCCGAAGGACGCCGGCTGGTGGATGCGGAAGATCAGCTCTCCGAAGCGCGACTTGAGCTCGTCGTGCCCGGCGATCCAGCCGGCCTTGCCGCTGAAGTCGAAGCTCGCGGGCGCGCCGCGCGCGAGCGTGCGCGGGGCCCAGCCCAGATCGCGGAAGCCCGGCGCGAGGCCGATGACCGATTCGAAGACGGGCAGCCTGGCGGCCGCGGCCGGCGGCGAAGGCTTCACGGCCGGGCCCGCGCCGATGGTGGCGACGAGCAGCAATCCACCGGCGAGAGATCCAATCCTCACAGCGGCCCCCGGAAGGCAAACGCGAACGCGGCGAACGCAGCCCACTCGATGCGCTGGAACGACTCCAGCGTGACGTTGGTGGATCCGGGCACCTGCGTCCCCGAAGGGAAGAAGTCGCGCGCTCCGCGCACGCCGGTGGAGAAGGTGGTGTAGGCGTTGAAGGCGATCTGCCCCGAGAGCTCGCCCGAGATCAGATCCTGCCCCTGCACCTGCGTTCCGGAGAGCGCGCGCCCATAGCCGGCGTGGGCCGAGAAGCGCAGCACCGTCAGCGGCGACCAGGAGAGATCGGCGTTGCCCTGCAAGAATTCATAGATCGCGCCCGTCACCGGGTCGATGGACGGGCTCAAGGTGGCGTGCAGCCCGCCGGACACCGAAGCGTTGCGCAGCGGGATGGTGTGCGTGATGCCCGCGCTGGCGACCGGAAACGGCGAGACGGCCACCGGCTGCGCTCCGCCCTGCGCGGCCCCGGCGCCGAAGCCCAGGCCCGCGTCGACGCCGGTGCGGTCGTTGATGCTCCGCCGGTAGCCCAAGGAGAGCGAGCCCGTCTCGCTCCGCTGCGAAGGGTTGAAGCTGGTGCCGGTGGCCAGGATGGTGGCGGTGAAGGTGTCTTCGCGGGTAGCCGTCCAGCCGATGCCGGAGCTGAGGGTGACTCCGTGCTGCAGCGGCAGCGACGTGCGGCCAATGGCGTCCGCGCCGCCGGTGATGAAGTAGCTGCCCGCCAGGTTG
>DATBAA010000525.1:0-2452 GCA_036271755.1 Myxococcales bacterium
TCGCCTTCATCCGGCAGTTCTTGCGCGACCATCCGCGCGACGCGCACTTGCGGGCGCAGCAGCTGGGGCACCTGACCGCCAGCGGCTTCGTCCTCGACTCCTCGCGCACGCGCGTGCTGCTCCTGCACCACGGCAAGCTCCATCGCTGGCTGCAGCCGGGCGGTCACGGCGAGGGAGAGCTCGACCCGCGGCTCATCGCCCTGCGCGAGATCGAAGAAGAGACCGGCCTCGCGACGTCTGACCTGACGTCCTTTCCCAATGACAGGCTCTTGGACGTAGACGTCCATCTCATTCCAGCGAGACCTTCCGAGCCCGGGCATCCACACCTCGACTTGCGCTATGGCTTCATTGCAAGAGCTGGTGCATTGGCGCGCCTCTCTGAAGAGAGCACCGACCTGCGCTGGTTCTCTACGGACGCACTGCCCGCCGGCGTGGACGACTCGCTCCGGCGGGCAGTGAAGAAGCTGGGCTAGCTGCAGCCCATGCTGTTGCCGCAGTTGAGGCACTTGTAGCAAGTGCCGTTGCGGACGGTGATGTGGCCGCAGGTGTCGCAGAAGGGCGCGTCACCAGAGAGCTTGCCCAGCATCTCGTCCTGCGCCGAGATGGCCTTGCGCAGCGGATCGGGCGGGCTCGACTTCTGCTGGTTCATCGCCTTGACGGCCGGGCTCGCGGGCGCCGCCGGAACCTCGACCACCACCGGGTCGGCGGTCTGCGCGCTCTTCGGCGTCTCTTGCGCGGCCTCCGGCGTGACGTGCGCCAGGTCGTCGCGCTTCAGGTACTCGACGCCCAGCGCGCGGAAGATGTAGTCGACCACGCTGGTAGCGAACTTCACCCGGTCGTGGCCCTGCACCGGCCCTTGCGGCTCGAAGCGGGTGAAGACGAACTGCTCCACCAGCACCTCGAGCGGCACGCCGTACTGCAGCGCGATCGACACCAGCATCGCGAAGCAGTTCATCACCGAGCGCAGCGCAGCGCCCTCCTTGTGCATGTCGATGAAGATCTCGCCCAGGCTGCCGTCCTCGTACTCGCCGGTGCGGAGGAAGATCTTGTTGCCGCCGACCTTCGCCTCCTGCGTGACGCCGTGGCGCTTCGAAGGCAGGCGATGGCGCGAACCGCTGGTCAGCGCCGCCGGCTGCGGGGTGGCCTTGGCGGTGAAGCAGGCCTCCGACATGCGCGTCGCCTGGTCCAGCGACAGCTCGGGGATGAGCTTCTTGAGCGTCTCGCTCATCTCCTTCGCGTCTTTGGGAAGGGGGACGGCTTTCGCGTTGTCACCAGCCGACAGCGGCTGCGAGAGCTTCGAGCCGTCGCGGTAGAGCGCGATGGCCTTCACGCCCAGCCGCCAGCTCTCCCAGTGGATGCGCTCGACGTCGGCCACCGTGGCGTCCGACGGCATGTTGATGGTCTTGCTGATGGCGCCCGAGAGGAACGGCTGCGCGGCGGCCATCATGCGCACGTGGCCCATGGGCTCGATGTAGCGCGTGCTCAGCGGGCCGCAGCGGTTGGCGCAGTCGAAGACCGGGTAGTGCTCGGGCTTGAGGAACGGCGCGCCCTCGACGGTCTGACGGCCGCAGACGATGAGCGTGGCCGCGTCGATCTGCGAATCGACGTAGCCGAGCTTGGCCAGCACGTGCTTGCCCTTCGCGCCCGCGGGCAGGCCCAGGCGCGCGACCGCGGTCGGCCCGATGACGTGCGAAGCAAACGCGGCGCGCAGGTCGAACACCGACTCCAGCTGCTTCTCGATCTTCGAGATCTCGGCGGGCAACAGGCCGCGCGCCTCGAGCTCCTTCGCCGAGAACTCCGGAACGCTCTTCAAAGTCGCCGTGCCGCGGACCGAGTCGACGATGGCCTGCACTTCCGCGGGCCCGTAGCCGAGCTTCTTGAGCGCACGTGGGACCGATTGATTAACGATCTTGAACGACCCGCCTCCTGCCAATTTCTTGAATTTAATCAAGGCAAAATCGGGCTCGACGCCGGTGGTGTCGCAGTCCATCAAGAGGCCGATGGTGCCGGTGGGCGCCAGCACGGTGGCCTGCGCGTTGCGGTAGCCGTGCAGCTCTCCCAATTGCACGGCGCGGTCCCAGCACTCGTGCGCGGCGTCCATCAGGTTCTTGGGCGCGAGCGCGTGGTCGATGGAGTTCACCGCGCCGCGATGCATGCGCATCACTTCCAGCATGCTCTCGCGGTTGGGCGCGTAGCCCTGGAACGGACCCTTGGTGGCGGCCATCTCGGCGGAGAGCGCGAAGGCCTCGCCGTTCATGATGGCCGTGATGGCGCCCGCGACGGCGCGGCCGCCGTCGGAGTCGTACGGCAGCCCCTCGACCATGAGCAGCGTGCCCAGGTTGGCGTAGCCCAGGCCCAGCGGCCGGAACTGGTGGCTGCGCTCGGCGATGCGCTTGGTGGGGTAGCTCGCGAGATCGACCGCGATCTCCTGCGCCATGAAGAAGATGCGGCA
>DATBAA010000526.1:0-3803 GCA_036271755.1 Myxococcales bacterium
CGATGGTCTGCTGCGAAGTCTCTTCGCCGCGGGCGAGGAACTGATCCCAGCTGAGCACGTCGGCGGCGTCTGGAGCACCGGCCATGAGCACGAACCAGCGCAGCCCCGGCGGGCGGTTGGCGCGCAGCTTGTCGACCTGCGCCTGGTTTTCGACGACGGCCACCGCCGCTTCGGAGTGCGCCGCGATGTACGCCGCCTGCTCGGCGGTCAGCGTCGGGTAGATGGGCGCGGGCACGGCTCCGGCCGCGATGGCGCCCATGTCCGCGATCACCCACTCGGGCCGGTTTGGTCCGACGATGGAGACCGCGCCGCCCTGCGGAACGCCCAGCGCGATGAAGGCCCGCGCCGCTTGCCGCACGGCCTTGGCCGCGTCGGTCCAGCTGTACGTTCGCGAGCCGTACGTCCAAGCAGGCTTGGGACCGAGGCGCTGCGCGGTGGCGAAGAAGGTGTGGATGGATGGTTGCATGGCTTTCGCAGAGTAGCCGCGGCTGCGCGGCGTTGCGAGCCTCAACGATAGGGTTGCGGGCTTTGACAAGGTGCGCTACGTAGCCGCCGATTTCTCAAGGGAGAACACATGGCGCGCAGGAAGATCGCTCTCATCGGCGCAGGACAGATCGGCGGCAACCTCGCACTCCTGGCCGCGCAGAAGGAGCTGGGCGACGTGGTGCTCTTCGACGTCGTCGAAGGCGTGCCGCAGGGAAAGGCGCTCGATCTCATGCAGTCGCGCGCCGCCGACGGCTACGACGCGAAGATCACCGGCACCAACAAGTACGACGAGGTGGCGGGCGCCGACGTGGTCATCGTCACCGCCGGAATTCCGCGCAAGCCGGGCATGAGCCGCGAGGACCTGCTGGGCGTGAACGTCAAGATCATGCGCGACGTCGCGACGAACCTGAAGGAGAAGTGCCCCGGCGCGTTCATCATCGTCATCTCCAACCCGCTCGACGCGATGGTCTACGCGATGAAGCAGATCACCGGCTTCGCCAAGGAGCGCGTGGTCGGCATGGCCGGCGTGCTCGACACCTCGCGCTTCCGGCTCTTCATCGCCGAGGAGCTGGGCGTCTCCATCAGCGACGTCAACGCGATGGTGCTGGGCGGCCACGGCGACGACATGGTCCCCGTGACGCGCCTCTGCTCGGTGGCGGGCATTCCGCTGGAGAGCCTCATCTCCAAGGACCGCCTCGCGGCCATCGTCGACCGGACCCGCAAGGGCGGCGGCGAGATCGTCGCGCTCTTGAAGACCGGCTCGGCGTTCTACGCGCCGGCCACCAGCGCGATCTTGATGGCCGAGTCGTACTTGAAGGACAAGAAGCGCGTGCTGCCTTGCGCGGCGCTGCTCGAAGGCGAGTACGGCATCAACGGCTACTACATGGGCGTGCCGGTGACCATCGGCGCTGGCGGCGTGGAGAAGATCCACCAGGTGGAGCTGACCGCGGACGAGAAGGCCATGTTCGAGCGCAGCTTCACCTCGGTGAAGAAGACCGTCGACGAGATCAAGCTGTAGCAGCCGGTTTGTACAAATTGGCTTCGCGCGCCGCCTCGAGCCCCTGGCTCGGGCGGCGCGTTTGCGTTTGGGCGTCACAGCTCGCGAGCAGCGAGATCCAGACGCCCGCCCAGAGGGCGACGAGGACCAATCCGAGGGCGAAACCGAACGGGGAAGGGTGCAGGTGGCGGCGGAACATGAATAACCTCCTAAGCGCGTGTTGACGGTTATGTATCCCCGCGCTACTAACCTGTCAACGCCTGTTTGGAGGTTATGAGGCCATGAGAGAGCAGAAGCGCAAATGGGTGCTCGACGGCGACCGCCTCGCGCTGGACTTCGTCAACACCGTGGGCGGCATGCGGGACGAGAAGCCGAAGGAGGACCTGGAGCAGTTCTCCGATCTCGTCTCCTGGGCAGAGGCCGCCAAGGTGCTCGACAAGCGCGGCGCGGCCAGGTTGTACAAAGAGGCCGAACAGTACCCGGACGCCTCCGCCGCGCTGCTGGCCCAGGCCCGCGGCATCCGCGAGGCCTTGCACGACACGCTCGTCGCGGCGCTGGCGCACCACACTCCACCTCCTGACGCGCTCGCCGCCGTCAACGCCTGGATCGGCGAGGCGCTGTCCAACCGCCGCCTTTACGCAGCCGGCCCCGGGCGCTTCGAAGCGCGCTTCGAGGACGACGGCGCCGCGCTCGCGTTCCTCCGGCCGATCGCGCTCGACGCTGCAGAGCTGCTCGAGCGGGAGCTCGCGGGCGGCCGCGTGCGGCTGTGCGGCGAGTCGGAGTACGGCCGCTGCGGGTGGCTCTTCCTCGACCAGACGAAGAACGCCAGCCGGCGGTTCTGCAGCATGACGGACTGCGGGAATCGCGCGAAGCAGCGGCGATTCCAGGAGCGCCGGCGCGGGGAGCACGCGCACGAATAGCCGCTGGCAAGCGCCTCGATGATCTACCGCAGCGCCTGGGCGAAGAACGGCGAATGCTTCGCCAGCTTTTCCAGGTACTCGCGGACGTCGAGCTGGGCCTCGAGCGGCAACGCATGAAACGGCTGGACGTGCTGGTCGGGCACGTAGCGGAAGGTGAAGTTTACCCGGCGCGTCTCGAAGCCATCGACGTTCAGCTCGAAGCGCGTGCCTTTGTCCTCGACCCGCTGCACGCGGTGGAAGTGCTGCTTCTTCCAGCGCTCGCCGCCGAAGATCTGCAGCGACGAGTCCGCGAGCCAGGTCTGCGACACCACCTCGTCGCGATCTCCCGGCCGCGAGCTTCGTACAAATTGGAAGAGCGCCCGCTCGCCCAGCGACACCGACGCGACGGGCCCGGGCTCGAAGTCGCGGTGCTCGCCGACCCGCGCCGAGTCCTGCGCACCGCGGCTCCCATAGAAGTTCACGAGGCAGGTGTTCAAGTGCCAGCCCGCGGGCATGTCTACACCTGTAAACATGTCGCGAGCCAAGGCTTCGATGCGCGCCACGAGCGCGGCCAGCACCGGCGGAAACGGCTCGGCCTGCACGCACCGGCCAAGCACCCCGAGCGGCGGACGGTAGTAGTCGAGGCAGGCGAACTGCCAATTGCCCAGCCAGTAGACCGGCCGCAGGAGTCCGCGCTGCTGCTGGCCGGAAGGTGGCGGCCTTCGCGTCGAGAAGCGCTGCTCCCAGATGGGCCAGAGCGTCCGCAGCCACTCGACCACCAGGGCGCGGTCCGCGCGCGATACGAACCCTGCATCGTAGTGTTGCCCTTCCGGAATACTGCCCGCGGGGCGCCGGCGCAGCGATCGTAGAGGGTGGCGGCCTTTCATCGTCCGTACATCCTGCCACGACAATTGCGACAGCACCGCTTGTGCGCTATGACCCCGCGCGTCGCGGAAGTACGCTAGAGCCGCTTGCGCTTGGGGAGGTTTTTCTCGAATGGCGGAACGCTATATCGTCGTGGGCGGCGGACTTGCTGGCCTGATGACGGTCATCAAGCTGGCTGAAGCAGGCAAGCACGTCGACATCTTCTCCATCGTCCCGGTCAAACGCAGCCACTCGGTCTGCGCGCAGGGCGGCATCAACGGCGCCGTCAACACCAAGGGCGAAGGCGACAACCCGGACATCCACGTCAAGGACACGCTCAAGGGCGGCGACTTCCTTGCCGAGCAGCCGCCGGTCAAGGGCATGTGCCACTCGGCACCGCACATCATCTACATGCTCGACCGCATGGGCGTGCCCTTCAACCGCACGCCCGAAGGTCTGCTCGACTTCCGGCGCTTCGGCGGCACGCTCTTCAACCGCACGGCCTTCGCGGGCGCCTCCACCGGCCAGCAGCTCTTGTACGCCTTGGACGAGCAGGT
>DATBAA010000527.1:0-8249 GCA_036271755.1 Myxococcales bacterium
CTCGGCCTCCGCGACGAGCCCGCGGCGGCGCATGGCCTTCACCACCTCTTCGGCCGCCTCCAAGGCCGCTTCATTGCGGCCTCCCGCCACCGCCGCGATGACGCTCACTTGGCGCAAGAGCCCGCGGTGCATGGCCTGCAGCGGCAGCAAGGCCGGCGCCGGGTCGAGGTTGGCCACCAGCTCGCCTGGCTCGCCGAAGCCGGCCTCGGTCAGCTCGAGCGACAGCTTGAGCCCGAACTGCGCGGCCAGCGGCGCCCAGCAGAGCCGCAGATCGTGGAACGTCGGCGCGCCCTCGTCGTGATTCGAGCCGCGCAGCCTCAACTCCGACGGCTTGCCCAACAGCGCCAGCGGCCAGGACAAGGTCCAGAGCGCGCGCGCCACCGCGAAGGGCGCCGGCAGCTCGAGCAGGTGAAGGCCGGCGCGCGGCAGCGGCAGCGTCAGCTCGTGAGAACCGGGCTCAACCAACGCCCGCGCCGCTTCGGGCACGCCGGCGATCTGCGCGGCGGCCTGCGCCACTTGGAGATCCGCACCTTGCAGCGGCCCCTCGATGCGCAGCGGCGCGCCGGCGGCCAGCGCGAGCCCCAACGCTCCATCGAGAACGGCTTTGGGTGCGCCCGTCGGAACGTGCAGCGGCTCGCGCATGCCGCGCAATCTACTCCGGCGAGAGCGCGGGGCAAGGCTGACCGTCGAGCAAGATGTTCTGTAGGCCGGCGTCGATCGCCGCGCGCAGCGCCCGGCGGGTCTCCGCCGCGCTCACGGCTCGCGCAACGATCGGGAAACGCGACGCGTGAAAGACCGGCCGGTACTGCGTCAGCACGTTCAGCCACAGCCCGGTCGAGACCCGCGCCAAGAGAGGCATCACGCGCCCCGCGGCATCCGCAGGCAGGATCAGATGCCGGACGATGACGTTTTCCGCGCCCACCTGCCGCACCATCTCGACCAGGCTTTCTTCCAGGGCCTTGGTGTAACCCTTGCAGCCCGACAGCTCGAACGCCGCCGCGTCGTCGCCATACTTCGCGTCGGGCAGGTAGACATCGACGACGCCTTCGAGCAGCCGCAGCGCTTCGACGCTCTCGTAGCCGCCGCAGTTCCAGACGACGGGCAGCGCGAAGCCGTGATCGGCCGCCGCGGCCAGGCCCTCGAGCAGCATGGGCAGCACATGAGTTGGCGTGACGAAGTTGGCGTTGCGGGCGCCCTTCTTCTGCAGGTCGAGCAGCAGCGCCGCCAACTGCGCGGCAGAGGTTTTCACGAGGCCGCGCCGCTCCAGGGAGAATTCGTACGTTTCGCAGGTCTCGCAGCGCAGGTTGCAGCCGCCGATCAGGATCAATCCCGACGGCACCAGGCGCGGCTCTTCGCCAAAGTGCACGCCTGCCCCCGCGAGCCAGAGGCCGTCTCCCTCCTGGCAGACGCCGGAAGGACCGTGGGTACGATCGACGCGGCAATCATGGGCGCAGAGATCGCAGCGCTGATAGTGCCGCCGCGCCTCGGCCGCGCGCTCGTGCAGCTCGCGCGCGGCCAGCTTCACACCTTGCGGACCTGCCCGCGCGGCACCACCAGCAAGGCGCCGCCCGAGACGCAGAGGTCCTGCCCGAGCAGGTGCGACGACGCATCGCTGGCCAGGAAGAGCGCCGCGTTCACCACGTCGTCGACTTCGGCCACTCGCTGGTTGGGCAAGGTCGGGATCATGTTCGGCCCGATGCGCGCGAGCGACTCTTCCGCCATGGGCGTCCTCACCCAGCCGGGCGAAACCAGGTTGACGCGAACCCGCGGCGCCAGCTCGACCGCCAGAGAGAGCACCATCGACTGCATGGCGCCTTTCGAGGCCGCGTAGTGCGAATGGCCGGGCTCGCCGCGCTGGCCCGCCGTCGAGCCGATGAAGACCGCGCTGCGCAGCCCCGCCCCGACGAGCTCTCGCATCAGGTAAAAGCCGCTGAAGGTGTTGACGCGGAACATCTCCTCCAGCGTCTCGGCCTTGAGCGAGCCGATGGCGCCGTTGTTGTAGATGCCCGCCGAATGGACGAAGAGGTGGATATCGCCCAGCGCTGCTTTGGCTTTCTGCACCAGCTCGACGCAGCCCGCCTCGGTGCCGAGCTGCACCGGCACGCCGATGGTCCCACCGGGCGGCGCCTGCGTCCGGTGCTGCGCCACGACTTTCATGCCTTGCGCCACCAGCGCCTCGGCGATTCCGCGGCCGATGCCGCTGGAGGCCCCGGTCACCAGCGCGGTGCGTCCTTTCAAATCCGAATAGCTCGCGAGCATTGCCCATTGTTCGCACACGTGTGCTAGCTCGCGAAGCGTGATCGCCGCGCTGATCATCTTCGTCGTCACTTACGTCGTCCTCGCCGGCGCGCGGCTGCCGGGCCTCAAGCTCGATCGGCCCGGCGCGGCGCTGGCCGGCGCCGTCGCCATGGTCTGCTGCAAGGTCCTCACGCCCGCGCAGGTGTGGTTCGAGGCCATCTCCTGGGACACCATCGGGCTGCTCTTGGGGATGATGATCGTCTGCTCGGCCATGGAGCAGGCCGGCCTCTTCGGCTGGGTGGCGTACGCGGCGCTGAAGCGCGCCCACGGCCGGCGGACGCTGCTCGCGGCGGTGGTCGGCGTCGTCGGACTGCTCTCGGCGCTCCTGGTCAACGACACGGTCTGCGTGATGTGCACGCCGCTGGTGCTGGCCCTGGTCGAGGCCGCCGGGCTGCCCGCGCTGCCCTATCTGCTGGGCGTCTGCTTCGCGGCCAACGCCGGCTCGGTGGCGACGCTGACGGGCAATCCGCAGAACATGCTGATCGGGACGCTCTCGCACGTTCCCTACGGAGAGTTCGCCGCGGCGCTCCTGCTGCCCGCCCTGCTCTCTTTGGCCTGCGTCTACGCGGTGCTGCTGGTGGCCTTTCGCCGCGAGCTCCGCGGGCCGCTCGAGCGCGCGGCAGTCGCTCCGCCGGCCGTCCAGCGCGGTCCGGCGCTGCTCTGCCTCGCTGTGCTGGCGCTGATCCTGGTTGGCTTTTTGCTCGGCTACAGCCTGGCCTGGACCGCGCTTGCCGGCGCCGCGCTGCTGGCGGTCTTCTCGCGGACGCCGCCGCGCCTTCTGCTGGCGCGCGTCGACGGCTCTCTGCTGCTCTTCTTCGCCGGGCTCTTTGTCGTCACACACGGCGTGGCACAGGCCGGCATCGCCGAGCGCATCCACGCGGCGCTCTCGCCCTTCTTCGGCGCCACCGCCGGCCAGCAAGTGCTGAGGTTCGGGCTCTTCACCGTGGCCGCCTGTCAGCTGGTCAGCAACGTCCCGTTCGTGCTGCTGGCGGCCCAGTGGATTCCGAAGTTATTGGATCCGCGGCTGCAGTGGCTGGCCCTGGCCCTGGTCTCGACGCTGGCGGGCAACCTGACGCCCGTCGCCTCGGTCGCCAACCTCATCGTGCTTGAAAGTGCTGGGAAAAAGGGCCGGATCGGGTTCGTTCGCTTCCTCTCGGTGGGCGCGTTCTGTACATTCCTGCCGCTGGCGTTATCGCTCGGCTGCCTGCTTCTCGAAAATGCCTTGAAATAGCCTTTGAACCCTTTCGTAGAACCCCACGTGGACACGGCCCTCTCCCTTCCCTTGCCCTTGGCTCCCTCGTCAGAGTTGGCTCGCACCGCGTGCCCCGCCGACGAAGCGGAGTGGGCTCGCGCAGCCGCTGGTGGCGACAAGGCGGCCTTCGCGCGGCTCGTCGAAAAGCACAAGCAGTCGGTCTACGGCCTCTGCTTCCGCCTCTTGGGGCCGCAGGGTTCGGCAGACGAAGCGCGCGACGCCGCGCAAGAAGCCTTCGTCCGCGCCTACACCGGCATCCGCGACTTCGACCCGCGCCAGCCGTTCGCCGCCTGGGTTTTGCGCATCGCCCGCAACCATTCGATCGACCTTCTCCGGCGCCGCCGCCCGACCCTCGCGCTGGACGCCCGCAACGACGACTCTGAAGGTCCTGCTGCGCCGGAGCTGGCCGATCACTACGCTGTCACCGGTGAGCAACGCGTCCAGGAAGAAGAAGCCCAGCGCGACCTCGACAAGGCGTTCGCCGGCCTGCCTCCGCGGTATCGTGAGGTGGTGGCCCTCTTCCACATCCAGCACAAGAGCTACGCGGAGATCGCCAGCACCATGAACGTGCCCCTCGGGACCGTCATGACCTGGCTGCACCGCGCGCGCAAGGAGCTCAAGGCGCAGCTCTCGGAGCACCTCTCGTGAACCATCTCGTCGAAGCCCAGATTCAGGGTCTAGCTGACGGCACGCTGCGCGGGCCCGAAGGCATGTCCGCCCGCGAGCACTGCGACGGCTGCCTCGAGTGCGGCTCAGAGCTCTCGCTCTACAGCGCCCTCAACGGCCAGCTGGCCACGCTACACGACCCGCCGCCGCCGCTCGACTTCACCGCCTCGGTGCTCTCGGCCGTCGCGGTGCGCGAGGCGCAGCTCACCTCTCGCCGCCACACGCTGCTGGCCGCCATTCCGGCCGCGGCGCTGGCCATCGTCGCCATCGTCGGCTGGGGCTTCTCGGCCAGCGTCCACATCGACAAGCTGGTGGAGAGCTTCGCCCTGGCGCGCACCATCTACGGCATCATCGGGCCGGTCTTCGCGGCCACCCGCGTCTACCTGGGCGTCGGCGCCTTCCTCTTCCTGGCCGTGGTGCTGACCGCGCTCTCGCGGACGCTCAAGCCCACCTACGCGGCAGAGACTTAGCGCCATGGTGCTCCTCGCGCTCAGCCTCTTCTTCGGGAGCAACGCCTCTGGCGGAGCCCTGGCCGGACGGGTCGTCGACCACATGACCGGCCACGGCGCGCTCAGCCGCGCCCTGGACAAGGTTTCGCTCCACTTCGGCCCCGGGCCCATCGTCATCAACAGCGACGACGAGGACTCGAACGACGACAGCGACGAAGAGCCAGCTGAACCTGCCGAGCCGCCCGCGGCTCCAGCCACGCCCACGCCGCCACACGGCATCCACATCACCACCGGCAAGGGCAGCTTCCACTTCGACGTCGGCGACTCGCCCGGCGCTGCCGGCTCGTCCGGCTCTGAAGACGAGGCCGCCAAGATCACCGTCTCCGGCAAGAACCTCGCGACGGTGGACGCCCTCCACCGCATCGCCCAGGCGGGCGGCTGGTCCATGACGCTCGTCGGCTCTCCCAAGGAAAAGATTGACCTCGACGTGAAGAACGTCGAGCCGCGCGTCGCGCTCAAGGCCCTGCTCGAGCAGAGCGGAGCGCTGGGCGTCCTCAAGGGAGACAAGCTGGTGGTGGTGGCCTCGCCCGACGCCAACGCCAAGGGCACGCTCATCGAGCAGACCGGCTCGCGCCACAGCATGCGGTCGAAGACGCACGGCAGGAAGAACAACAACCTCGACGTCGTCCGCGTCTTCCAAGGCGACGTCACCATCGAAGAGGGCAAGGTCGTCCAGGGCGACGTGGTGTGCATCGGCGGCTCCATCGAGCTGCAGCCCGGCGTGGTGGTCCAGGGTGACGCGGTGGCGGTCGGCGGTAGCGTAGAGGTCCACAAGGGCGCGCTGGTTCTCGGCGAGGCGGTGGCCGTGATGGGCCACGTCGACGTCGAGCGCGGCGCCCAGGTCATGGGCGACCACCTCGACTTCGGGCCGGGACAGATCTTCCCCGGCCCGTCCCACACGCGCGGCAAGAGCGGCTGGCTCACCGGCCTGGGTCCGTTCGGGCTCTTCCCCACCATGGCGCTCTTCGCGCTCATCTACCTGGTCGGGCTGGTCATCCTGCGCATGTGGCCAGAGCGCGTGCGCAACGTCGGCCACGCCATGTTCGAGAACCCGGTGCGCAGCTTCACCGTCGGCTTCCTCTGCTGGCTGCTGCTGCTGCCGCTCTCGGTGCTGCTCGCCATCTCCATCGTCGGCATTCCGCTGATTCTGCTCTTGCCGCTGGCCATCTTCTTGAGCATCGTCATCGGCGTCTCGTCCTTCGCGCTGAAGGTCGGCGAATCGCTCCCGGCAGGTCCCGGACAGCGGTTCGTGCCGCCCGCCGCGCTGGGCATGGGCATGATGGTGCTACTGCTCATGGCCTTCGTGCCCTGGCTGGGCATCTCCATGCTGGCGCTCTTGCAGTTCTTCGCGCTGGGCGCGTCGGTTGGTTCCCGCTTCGGCCGCGCGCTGCCGCCGCACGTGTAATTTCTTACCTAAAGCACCCCCGGGCCGTAGAGTAAGGGCAGATGCCCTCTCGACTCTTCGCGGCGGTAGCTGCCCTTGCCCTCGCCGGATGCCGCGAGCAAACCGTCACACCCGTGCAGCCCGCGGCCGCGCCCGTGCCAGCGCCGCAAGCCGTGCCGCAGCGGAGCGACGCCGCCTGCCAGGCTTCGCCAGACCTTCCTTCGGCGCACGTCAAGCTGCGGGCGCCCTCGGGGCAGCTGCGCATCGGCGTGCTGGCGGGGCTGAAGGACGCGGACGACGACAACGTCGCCTCGCTGAAGAAGCTGGTCGCGGAGCTGAAGCGGCGCGGCGCCGACGTGCTGCTGGCCGACGGCGACCTGGGCGACAACCCCGACGAGCAGGAGACGCTGCTGGGCGTGCTCGCCGAGAGCGGCCTGCCGCTGTTGGCCGTCGCCGGCAACCGCGAGGTGCGCTCGGAATTGGACGCCGCCGAAGCGGAGCTGCGCAAGAAGGGCGCGCACATCGTCGATCTCTCGCACGAGCGGATCGTCGAATTGGGCGATGCCACGGTGGTCGGACTGCCCGGGGCCTTCGAGCGCCGGCTGCTCCACGCCGACGGCGCCTGCGTCTACGGCCAGAAGGATTTGGACGCGCTCGCCGACGCGCTGACCCACGTCGCGCAGCCGGCCATCCTGGTGGCGGCGCTCCCCCCGCGCGGCCAGGACGCGAAGGCCTTGGACGTGAGTGAAGGCCAGAACGTGGGCGACCCGCGGCTCAACGCCCTGCTCCGCCGCGCGCCGTTCGGCGTCTTCGGACAGGTGTGGGAATCGGGCGGGCGCGCCATCGACGCCGCCGGCAAGCCGGTGCCGCAGGGAACGGAAGTAGACCAGCTCTACTTGAACCCCGGCGCCGCCGACCGGACGCCCTGGCCCATGGCCGACGGCACCATGGCGCAGGGCCAGGCCGCGCTGCTCACCATCCACGGCAGCAAAGCGTCGTGGGAAAAGATCGCCTGGTCCGAGGAGCGGAAATGAGCGGCAAGCTGGGCGAGATCCTCATGCAGCAGGGCGTGATCGACAAGGAGAAGCTCGCCGCGGCGCTTTCCGATCAGCGCGCCTTCGGCGGCAAGCTGGGCCGCACGCTGGTCGACCTGGGCTATGTCAACGAAGAGCAGCTCATCTCCGCGCTGGCCAAACAGCTCGAGCTCGACACGGTGGATCTCGACGCGGTGGAGATCGAGGTCGACGCGCTCTCCTGCCTGCCGGTCGACGCCTGCGAGCGCTACGGCGTCTTCCCGGTCAAGCTGGACGCTGCCTCGCGCGTTCTCTGGGTCGCCACCGCCGAGCCGGACCGGCAGACCCTGGCGGAGGTGGCCGGCATCGCGCAGCACACGCTGGAGCCGATGCTGGCTTCGATGAGCAGCATCGACCGCGCCATCCGCCGCTACTACTTCGGCGAGCGCGGGCCCAAGCAGCGCCTGGGAGAGCCGCTGCTGCGCATCCCGGGCGACGTTCCTTCCCGAGCCCTGCGTCCGGCGGTGCCCACGCCTCCGCCGGCCTTCGAGATTCCCATTCTGGACGACGAGGTGCCCGAGGCGGTGGTGGAGCCGGACCGGCTCATCGGCAGCGTTCCGCCGGGGGAGAACATGGACGCGGTGCAGGAGCTGAAGACGATCCTGCTGCGGCTGGAGAAGAACGTGAACGCGCAGTCGCGGGCGTTCCGGGCGCTGGTGGATCTGTTGCAGGACAAGGGCATCGTCCGCCGAGGCGAGCTCGGGGCACGGGCGGCGAAGAAGTCCTGACGACCACCAGCCGCTGAGCGTTACAAAACCTGGCCGCCTCGATCAGTGGAAGGCCGACCGTCAAGGAATTCACGGGCTGGCGGCGGCGGTCTCCGGCTCTGCTGGTGTCGCGGGCGGCTTGCGGCGCGTCTGCCTGTATGGCGCTGTGGCGGCGGTCCTTCACGTTCGGCTTCGTGCGTGTGTGTGCAAACCCCGGCGATCTGCTCTTGACGAAAGGCAATCGATAATATATCCTGGTTTCATGCTGATAGCGCCCGTGCAGCTGGAGTTTCCAAGTCACGGAGGGAGGCGGAGAGGTGCCGGCCGGCCGAAAGGTGACCGCGTTTCGCACGATGCTCG
>DATBAA010000528.1:0-5777 GCA_036271755.1 Myxococcales bacterium
CACGTCGGTGCCGAGGTTGAGCGCGACCCATTCGCCGCCGTGCAGACCCTCCAGCACCTCGACGTTCTTGCCGTCGTCGACGCCCAATTTGACGGCCGTGAAATGGATCTTGTTGTCGGTGACCATCGGCACGAACAGTTGGCCGCTCTTGCCCACCAACGCGTCGGTGGGGACCAGCGGGCGCGGCGTCCCGTGCAGCGAGATGGAGGCGTTGACGAAGGCGCCCGGGTAGAGGCCGGCCGGCGGGTGCACGAGATCGATCTCGCAGAGCATGGTGCGGGTGCGCGCGTCGAGGGCGTGCGAGACGCGCGAGACGCGGGCGGTGACCGTGGGCGAGTCGGGCCCGATGTCGAGCTTCACCGAGTCGCCGGCGTTGACGCGGGCGGCGTCGTCCTGGGCGAGGTTGAGCGCGACGCGCAGCTTGTCGAGCTGGCCGATGTCCATCACCGGCTGCGCGGCGGTGGTGCTGCCGGTGGCCGCGGGAAGCAGTGCGCCGGGGTCCGCGTAGCGCGCGGTGATGGTGCCCGCGAACGGAGCGCGGATGATCTCGTACTCCTTCTGCACCTTGGCGCGGTTGAGCGCGGCCACCGCGACCTTCACGGCCTCGTCGGCGGTCTCGCGATCCTGGATGGAGACGCGGCCCGAGGGCAGCAGGCGGTTGACGCGATCGAGCTGCTGCTTGCGCAAAATCAGCTCGGCCTCCGCAGAGCGGACCTGCTCGTCCAGGTCGGGCGACTCGAGCACCGCCAGGATCTGGCCGGCCTTCACCTTGTCGCCCTTGTCGACGCGCACTTCCTTCAGGTAGCCGCTCACCTTCGCGTAGAGGGTGGCCTTGAAGTCGGCGCGCACCTCGGCTGGCAGCGTCACCACGCGGTCGCTCGGAGCCAGCTTCACCTGGGCCACCTTCACCACCGGGCCTTTGGAGAGATCGCTCTGCAGCTGCTCGACCTCGCGCGCCTGCGCGTTGCGCTCGCGCAGGAAGAGCGTCGCCGTCCCTGCCGCCGCCACCAGCACGAAGATCACTCCCGTCGCTGCGACCGCCCGCGAAGGCTTCTGCGGCTGCTGGGTGCTGGCGGCTGGCTGCTGCTGATTGTCCTCAAGCATGGCTTTCCTCGGATGCGCCGTGGGATTCGAGCTTGAACTTGGCGTCCAGCTCGTGCGCGCTCGGCGGCGCGCTCCGCAGCAAAGTGTAGACGGTCGGAACGATGAAGAGGGTGACGAAAGTGGCGACCATCAGGCCGCCGATGACGGCGCGGCCGAGCGGCGCGTTCTGCTCGCCGCCCTCGCCCAGCGCCAGCGCCATGGGCACCATGCCGAGCAGCATGGCGAGCGCGGTCATGAGCACCGGCCGCAGGCGCATCTTGCCCGACTGGATGGCCGCCTCGAAGACGGTCATCGCCGGGTTGTGCACGCGCTGCTCGTTGGCCGCGCTGACCAGCAAGATGCTGTTCGAGGTAGCGATGCCGACCGCCATGATTGCTCCCATGAACGATTCGACGTTGAGAGTTGTTCCGGTGATGGCCAGCATCCAAAGGATGCCCACCAGCGCGCCCGGCACCGCGACCAGGATGATGAACGGGTCGAGGAACGACTGGAAGAGCACCACCAGCAAAAGGTAGACGAGCAGGATGGCGAGCACCAGCCCCACGCCCAGGCGGCTGAAGGCCTGGAACATGCTCTCGCTCTGGCCGCGGATGTGGATGCGCGTGGCCGGGGGCAGCTTGCCCAGCGAGTCGATGGCCTTCTGGATGCCGATGGCGACGCTGCCCAGATCGCGGCCGGTGGCCGCGGCCTGCACGTCGATGACCCGCTGGACCGCGACGTGGCTGATCATCGCCATGTCGGTCGAGGGCCGCAAACGCGCGACCGCGCCCAGGTAGCTGGCGCCGCCGACGGGAATGGACCCCGGCAACGACGAGCCGGCGACGAGCTGCTGAGCGCCGAGCGGCGTGCTGAGCAGCGACGAGACCGAGTCCACCTTGACCACCGGCGTCTGCACCACCACCGGGTAGTTCACGTTGTTGGCCGGGTTGATCCAGAACGACGGCGCCACCAGCGTGGAGGAGGAGAGCGTGACCAGGAGGTTGTTGGCCACGTCGCGCTCGGTGATGCCGATCTGCGCGGCCCGCTGGCGATCGACGTCCACCTGCAGCGCCGGGTGGTTGAGGATCTGCGGGATGCGCACGTCGGACGCGCCGGGAATGTGCTTCACCTTGTCCGCGAGGCGCTGGGCGACCTCGAAGCTGGCCTCCGCGTTCGGACCGTCGATCTGGATGTCGATGGGCGCCGAGAGGCCGAAGTTCAGCACCTGCGAGACGATGTCGGCCGGCTGGAAGTAGAGCTGCGCGCCGGGGAACTCGTCGGGCAGCTCCTTGCGGATGCGCTCCATGTACTTCCCGGTCGGGGCGTGGCCCTCCTTGAGCGCCACCAGGATGTCGGCGTCCTGGGTGCCGGTGTTGTCGGTTGCGACGAAGGCCAGGTTGTAAGAGGTGGGCAGACCGATGTTGGTGGTGATGGTGCTGAAGTCCTTGGGCGGGATGATGTCGCGGATGCGGTTCTCGAGCCGCGCCACCTGGCGCTCGGTCTCCTCGACGCGGGTGCCGACCGGCGCGCGGAAGTGCATGCGCATCTGGCCGGCGTCGACGGTGGGGAAGAAGTCGAGGCCGACCACGAAGGGCAGCACGGACGTGCAGCAGAAGACGAGGCCCGCGCAGGCGAGGACGACTCCGCGCCGGCCCAGGACGAGGCCGAGCATGCTGCCGTAGAAATTCTGGAAGCGGTCGAAGAGCTCATCGCGCTTGCGGTTGAAGCGCGCGCCCCACGAGTTGCCCACCGGATGCAGCGGCTCCTTCTCCATCAGGATGCGCGCCAGCGTGGGCACCAGGGTTCGCGAGAGCAGATACGAGGCCATCATCGAGATGACCACTCCGAGCGCGAGCGGAATGAAGAGGAACCGCGACGGTCCTTCGAGCAGCACCACCGGGAAGAAGACGATGCAGATGGTCAACGTGGCCGCCAGGGCCGGCACCGCGATCTGCGCGGCGCCGTCCAGGATGGCGACGGTGAGCGGTTTTCCCATGTGCCGGTTGCGATGGATGTTCTCCACCTCCACCGTGGCGTCGTCGACCAGCATGCCGATGGCCAGCGACAGACCGCCCAGCGTCATGAGGTTGAGCGTCTCGCCCATGAGGAACATGCCGATGAGGCCCACCAGGATGGCGAGCGGAATACTTGTCATGACAAGCACCGCGCCGCGCCAGCTGCCCAGGAAGAAGAGGATCATCAGCGTCACCAGGAACGACGCGATGGCGCCTTCGTGGAGCACGTTGACGATGGCGGCTTTGACGAACACCGACTGGTCGAAGTCGATGTTCACGTCCATGCCCTCCGGATAGGAGAGCTTGGCCGCCTCGCGGATGATGGGCAGCACGTCGCGGGTGCCTTGCACGACGGCCAGCGTGGAGGCGTCGGCCTTCTTCAGGATGGAGAGGTAGGTGGCCCGGCGGCCGTTGATGCGGACGACGTTGTCCTGCACCGCGTAGCCGTTCTTCACCAGCGCGACGTCGCCCAGCAGCACCGTCGCGCCGTCGACGGCTTTCACCGGCAGCTCGTTGAACTGCTGGATGGTGCGCGGGCTCGAGTTCAGGTTGACGTCGTAGCGGGTGGTGTTGATGTCGGCGGTGCCGGCCGGCACCAGCACGTTGCTGTTCAAGACGGTGTTCACCACGTCGTTGGGGCTCAGCCCTTTTGCCGACAGCTTCGAGGGGTCGATGTCCACCATGATCTGCCGCGACTTGCCGCCGAAGGGCGCGGGCGTGGCGAGGCCGGGAATGGTGAAGAGCCGCAGGCGGATGAAGTTGAGGCCGTAGTCGAAGAGATCCTGCTCGGAGAGCTTGTCGGACGAGATGGTCAGCTGCGCGACCGGAACGTTCGACGCGTTGTAGCGGATGATGGACGGCGGCGTGATGCCCGGCGGCATGATGCGGCTGGCGGTCAGCATCACGCTCGTGATCTGGCCGATGGCGCCGCCGATGTCCGAGCCGGGCACGAAGTACACCTTCAAGATGCCGATGCCGCTCATCGACTGCGAGTCGATGCGCTCGATGCCGCTGACCGTCGTCGACATGGCGCGCTCGCTGATGAAGATCACGCGGCGCTCCATGTCCTCGGCCGACAGGCCCGGATAGGCCCAGACGACGATCACGACCGGAATGTCGATGGCCGGCAGGATGTCCGTCTTCATGCGCGAGACGGAGAGAACGCCGAACACCCCGATGAGCGCGCACAGCACGGCAATGGTGAACGGCCGGCGCAGCGCGAGTCTGACGATCCACATGTAGCTCGAACTCCTTGGCAGCTCGGAGCCTGCTTGGATGCACGGGCGCCGGGAGCGGTCCTCTTCTACCCCAAGTTGGTCGTTGTAAACGCAACTATTTCGGCGGCGGTACTTTTGCCGGCCGCTGCTCTAGAGTGCCGCCCTTATGGATGAAATCTCTGAGCGGATCGAGCGGCTGGAGCTGCCGTTCGATGCGCGGGGCTTGGACGACTTCGGGGTCTCGAAGTGGCACCTGGGGCTGGCGTACCGGGCCATGGGCCTTTTGTACAAATCGTACTTCCACGTCCGCTCGGAAGGGGTGGAGCACATTCCGCCGCGCGGGCGGGCCATGCTGGTGGGCAACCACTCCGGCGGGGTGGCGATGGACGGCCTGATGGTCATCGCCTCCTGCTTCTTCGAGATGGACCCGCCGCGGCTGGCGCAGGGAATGGCGGAGAAGTTCATCAACCGCGTGCCCTTCGCGGGCATGTGGTCGCAGCGCACCGGGCAGTTCACCGGGCTGCCCGAGACCGCGCAGCAGCTGCTCGAGGACGATCGGCTGCTGCTGGTCTTTCCCGAGGGCGCGAAGGGCACGGCAAAACTCTGGAAGGACCGCTGGTCGCTGGTGGACTTCGGCACCGGCTTCGTGCGGCTGGCGCTGCGGACGAAGAGTCCCATCGTGCCGTTCGGGTTCATCGGCGGCGGCGACGCCATCCCGACCGTGGCCAATTTGTACAAATTGGGCAAATTGGCCGGCGTGCCGTACGTGCCGGTCACGCCCTGGCTCCTGCCCATCCCGCGCCCCGTCCCACTCGAGGTCCACTACGGCGAGCCGCTGCGCTTCGAGGGCACCGGCGACGAGGACGACGACGTGGTCAAGGGTTACGTCGAAACGGTCAAAGCGGCGATAGCTGGTTTGATGGAGCAAGGCCGCGAAGCGCGGAGGTCGCGATGAGGGTCCTCATCCCCGGCATCGCCGGCCTCCTGGCCCGCAAGGTCGCGGTGCGGCTGCAGAGCGCGGGGCACGAGGTCATCGGCATCGACCCGCGCGGCTGGCCCGGCGCGCCGCCCGGCCTGGAGCTGCACCAGGTGGACATCCGCAAGCGCGCCGCCGAGGAGATCTTCCGCAAGCGCAAGCCCGAGGCGGTCATCCACATGGCCACCGTCGCGGCCATGGCCGCCGGCACCGAGGAGCGCTACCGCATCAACCTGGGCGGCACCCGCGCCGTCTTCGAGCACTGCGCCAACTACGGCGTCTCGCGCGTCATCTTCGTCGGCCGCCACACCTACTACGGCGCCGGAGCCGACGCGCCGCTCTACCATACGGAATCCGAGCCGCCGCAAGAGCTCGGCACCTATCCCGAGCTGGCCGATCTGGTGGCCGCGGACCTCTACGCCGCCAACGCCTTGTGGCGGCTGCCCACGCTGCTGACCGCGGTGCTGCGCGTCTGCTACACGCTCG
>DATBAA010000529.1:0-5682 GCA_036271755.1 Myxococcales bacterium
GGGCCGTCGAAGAAGTGCGTGTCGAGCGGGCGGCGATCGTTGGGGCGCGGAATGGCCGACCCGGGCAGGTGCAGCAGCACGGAGTGCTCGTCGCCGCCCACCCCGTAGGTGAGCGGCTTGTCGCTGCGGATGATCACCTCGCCGTTGCCCACCGGCCGGAAGCCGATGCTGTTGATGGCGATGCGATTGCCCCGGCCCGCGGGCGCGGGCTCGGCGCGGGCCGTGTGGCGCGGCTCGGGCTTTTCCGCCGGCGGCTTCGGCGGCGGAGGCGCTGCCGCTGGGCCGAGCCCGGTGGGAAGGCCTTGTTCAGCCGCGGCGCGCAGGGCCATGGCCTCTTGGACGGTGAGCGTGCGCGGTTCTTCGACGGCCGGCGCGCGAGGGGCCGGCGCGGGCCGCGCGAGAGCCAGCTTCTTCTTCTCTTCGGCTTCCTGGCTGGCCTTGGCTTTCTTCTCGGCCAGGAGCGCGAGGCGCTTTTCGGCGGCGACGTGCCTGGCCTCGGCGGCGGCGCGTCTGGCTTCGGCGGCGGCGCGTCTGGCTTCGGCGGCGCGGTTGGCCGCGGCTTTCTTGGCTGCCGCGGCGGAGGCGAGGCGCTCTTCCTTGGCGCGGCGTCTGGCTTCCGCGGCTTCGGCGATGGCGCGCTTCTGGGCGGCGAGCTTCTCGGCCGCGTGCCGCTTCTTCTCTTCCGCGGCGCTGACCGGCTTGGGCTCGGGCGGTGGGGCCGCGGGGCGTGAGCCGATCAGGGAGACAGTCGGCAGCGAGGCCCGCTTCTCGGCCTCCGCGGACGCCGGGGCTTGCGCAGCCGGCGCGTGCTCGATCGAGGTCTCTGGAGGCGCGGCCGCCGCGGGTCGCTCGGCCGGCGCCTCCGGCTTGGACGCCACCACCTCTGGCTTGGACGGCTCGGCCGCGGGATTCGGCGGCGTAGCCTCGGGCTTGGGCGGCGCGGCCTGCGCGACGAACGGCGCGATCCGCGGCACGCGCACCTCGAGCCGGTTGCCCTTGGCGCGCACGTCGAACTCGGCATCGGCCGCGAGCTCGATCACGACCCTCGCCGTCCCCGAGCCGGCGTCGGCCGTCGCCACCCGCCGCACCGTTCCATCCTCGACGGACAGCTCCGCGGGAACCCCGGCCACGCTGGTGTCGGCGAAGTCCACCACCACCCGCGGCGGCGTCTGCAGCTGCAAGGTCGTGAACGAGAGCGGCCGGTCGCCCTCCACCGCCACCACCGAAGAGTCCGCGTCGCCGCCGGCGGTGATCGACAGCAGGCGCGCGCGATCGTCGGCGCCGGCGGCAAATGCCAGCCCGAGAAGCAAGATTGTCGAGGGAAGCGCCTTCCGTCTCACGCGTCGCGGAAGCTAGCACGCGACGATGAAGCCCCCAAACGATTCGCCTCGCGGCGCATCGCGTATTCGACCAGGTCCTTCACGTCCTCGCAGATCTCGTGGATGTCCGAGCCCATGGTCAGCTCGAGGTGGCTGTTGTCCTTGACCGGCCGCCACACCAGGTACTCGCTGCCGGCCGACCGGGCGACCCCGCGCGTGCTCTGCGCCGAAGCGATCTTGTCCAGGTCGCCGAAGAAGATGGCCATGGGCGCGCGGATGTCCTTGAAGTGCGCCTTGAAATCGTAATCGGTGCGGTAGCACTT
Organism: Myxococcales bacterium; assembly: GCA_036271755.1. Classification (GTDB taxonomy): domain Bacteria; phylum Myxococcota; class Myxococcia; order Myxococcales; family 40CM-4-68-19; genus 40CM-4-68-19. The sequence continues at coordinate 1,643 of DATBAA010000529.1, forward strand.
CATCTCTTCGTTGCGGATCCAGCGCGCGAACTGCTCCATGACCAGGAGCGGCTCCTTCTCGCCGCCCTGGGACAGCAGCCAGCGGATGTCATCGGCGGTGGCGCGGGCCGGGTTCAAGAGAGATCCGATGTACTTCGCGATCCGTTCGTACCGCCGCAGATTCCCCTCCGTCGCCGCGTGGGCCAGCACGCGCAGGAAGGCGTCGACCGGGACATGATTGAAGCGGATGGGCTTGTGCTCGGTCTCGGGCGAGGCGAGCAGATTGGCGGCCCGCGCGAAGAACCGCAGCTTGCGCAGGACGATGGCGGCGCCGTGCCTCGTCTTGTCCAGGCCGCTCGCGGCGCGGCAGGCGGCGTCGACCAGAGGCACCAGCAGCGCGGGCCCGAACATGGCGACCGCCCGAAGCCCCAGGAAGCCGCGGCCGATCTCGCTGGGAGCGCCAATGGAGACGAGCCCCGCCAGATCGTCGTGGCAGCCGGCGTAGCCGTAGCCGAGCATGCCGCCCATGCTGTTGCCGACGTAGAAGATCTTCTTGCGGCCGGTGCGGCGCTTGACCGCCTCCACGCCCGCCGGGACGTCCTGCAAGAAGTACGTGTCCAGGTCCCACTTGTAGTCGAGGTCGGCCGGGAAGCGGTTGCGCTCGAGCTGCAGCTCGCGGCTCGACCGGCCGTGGCCGCGCAGCTCCAAGATGTGGATGTCGGCGCCGAAGGCCAACAGCTGCTTGACGAAGTCGCCGGCGGTGAAGGCGTGGCGGTTCTGCGACCAGCCGGGCACCAGCATCAGGGGCTGGCCGAAGATGGGCTGGTCCCACGCCTGCGGCAGCGGCTTGTAGCGCGAGATCTGCAGCACCCAGCCGTCGCGGGTGGGTGCGTCATAGATCTCTTTGCTGTAGAGCGACTTGAACGGGACGGAGTCGAGCTCCTCGCGGGTCGGCGCTGCCCTGTGTTCTAGTCGACGCATAGGGTTCACGATCGGCGGACAACCTAAACTAGGTCTCGCATGCGTTGTGGGCAAACTTGTTCACAAGCGCTCGCTCGGCATCCGGATCCGTTCGGCTCCCTGGACGACGGCGCGCACCTCTCCCACCAGGTAAAGCGATCCGCAGCAGAGGATCATTCCCTGCTCCTTCCGGGCCGCTTCGATGGCCTCCGCGACGGAGCCATGCACCTGCCCTGGATGCAGCTTTGCCAGCTCTTCCGGCAGCAGCGCGCGCGGCGAATCGGGGGCGCAGTAGTGGACGCTGGCCACGTGCGGAGTCAGCTCGCGCAGCATGGCCGCGACGTCCTTGTCCTGCAGCGCGCCGAAGACCAGCCGGATGGGCTGACCCTGGGCGAGCGCCGGCAGCGATCGCGCCAGCGCGGCCGCCGCGTGCGGATTGTGCGCGCCGTCGACCCAGACGTCTCCGCCCGGACCCGTGATCCGCTCCAGCCTTCCCGGCCAGTACGCCGATTGGAGTCCCTGCTCGACGTGGCGTGGGTCGAGAGGCAAGCCGCGCTCCGCATCGCTCCCGGTGGCTGCAGCCTCGAGGAGCGCGCACGCGAGCGCGGCGTTTGTCCGCTGGTGATGCCCCTGCAGCGCCAGAGAGGCGCGCACCGTCCAGCGCTTGCCTTGGTAGCAGAAGGGTCTGACATCGCGGCTCTCGAACTGGTAATCGCGCCCCGGCCGCGCCAGCGAAATGCCCAGCTCATCTGCCTTCGCCTGCAGCACGCGGGCAGCGATCGCCGGCTGCCCCGCGCTCACCGCCGGCACGCCCGCCTTGAAGATGCCGGCCTTCTCCGCCGCGATGTGTGCCAGCGTCGGCCCAAGATACTGAGTATGTTCCAACCCCAGCGGCGCAACCGCGCAGGCCAGCGGCTTCTCCAGAACGTTGGTGGCGTCGAGCCGCCCGCCCAGGCCGACTTCGATGACCATCACGTCCAGTTCGCGAAAAGCCAGGAACGCCATCAGCGTCGCGATCTCGAAAAACGTCAGCCCCGGATCGCCCAAAGCCCACGGCACCCGCGCGCGAATCTCCTCGAGCAACGAGCAGGCGCGCTCTTCCGAGATGGGCTGCCCGCCGATGCGGATGCGCTCGCAGAAGTGAGTGAGATGCGGGCTCGTGTAGAGGCCCGTCTTCAAGCCCGCGGCCCGCAGCGCCGCCTCGGTGAACGCGCAGGTAGAGCCTTTTCCATTGGTCCCCGCGACGTGCAGCGCGCGCGTCAACCGCTCCGGATTGCCCAGCGCCAGCAGCGCCTCGCGCATGGCCTCCAGGCCCAGCTTCATCCCAAAGTTGCTGCGCGCGAAGAGCAGCTCTTTCAGCTCTTCGAAGCTCATGGAACCCGCAGCTCGAAGACGCGCAGATACCTCTCGACACGCTCGTCCAGCGTCGGCGCGGCGATGCGTTCGCAGAGCCAGTCGGCCTGGTAGTCGCGGCAGATCTGCGGCCGGTTCTCGTAGACCGCGCAGAGGTTGTCGGGCAGCAAATGCGCGCAGCGCACGCCCAGCGGCTTGCTCAAGGAAGAGATGTCGGGCGCCACGCAGCAGGCGCCGCACTTGCTGCATTCGATGCTCATCGCCAGTACGCCCAGAGGTACCACTCGAACGCGCGAACCACGAGCGCCGCGCCGCAGACGATCTCGAGCGCGAAGCCGCTCATGATCATCGGGGAGAAGAAATACGGGTCCAACTTCAACCAGGAGAGGACCACCGCTCCGGCGATGAGCAGCGCGCCGAAAGCCGCGATCCAGAAGAGCGGCCAGCGCAAGGTCCAGCGCCGGATCGGCGGAACGATCCAGAGCAGAAACGAGGAGCAGAACCCGATGGCCGCGAAGAGCATGAGTCCGAATGCCGCCACCAGCGGCTGCGCGAGCATCATCTGGCGTGGACCAGGAGCAGCGGCGAGTCGATGGCGAAGGCGCGGCGGTCGTAGTCGCCGTAGCAGTCGAAGCGCTCGTAGCCCGCCTTGCGCAGGAGCGCGAGCAGCTCGGTGGCGGTGTAGAGCCTATGGCGCAGATCCTTCACGACGTCTGGTTTGCCCTCGCGCTGGATGCGGAACGTCGCGCGCGAGTACCCCGGAATCGCTTCGATCCAGCGCTCGACCAGCACGCGGACGCCGTCGCGCTCGGCCCATTCGAAGACGCCGCCGGGGCCGCCGTTGCGGACGTGCTCGTCGCGGTGGGCGATCTCCAGCACCAGCTGCGGCGCCACACGATGCGCTTCGCGGAGCATCGCCAGCGCCTCGGCGTCGGTGCCGTAGCCCAACGAGTTGAACAAGCAGATCACCGCGTCGAACGAGCCCGCGCGCAGCGGAAGATCGCGCGCGTCGCCGCGGAGAAAGCCGGGAAAAGCTCCGACGCGCTGCGAGAGCTCGCGGCCGGCCCTCAGCTGCGGAAGACTGTAATCGACGCCGCAGACGCGCAGCCCGCGCCGCCGCAGCGCGATCGAGTGGCGGCCCGTGCCGCAGCAGAGATCGAGCAGCCGAAACCCGTCGCGAGCCTTGAGCAGCGAGGCAATGCAGGCAACTTCCCGCTCGGTCCGCTCGGGAGCCAGCACAGGCGCGTAGAGCACCGCGTAGTCGTCATCGAAGAAGGTCTGCCACCAGCTCAAGCGGGCACTACCCGATGAGCCCGAGGATCTGCGCCAGCTTCTCGCGCATCTCCTTGCGGTGGACGATGAGGTCGATCATCCCGTGCTGCACCAGGAACTCGCTGCGCTGGAAACCCTCGGGCAGCTTCTGGCGCATGGTCTGCTCGATCACGCGCGGTCCGGCGAAGCCGATCAAGGCCTTGGGCTCGGCCAGGATGATGTCGCCCAGGAACGCGAACGAAGCCGCGACGCCGCCGGTGGTCGGGTCGAGCAGCACGCTCACATACGGCTTGCGCACGCTGCGGAAGCGGGCCAGCGCGGCCGACGACTTGGCCATCTGCATCAAGGAGAAGATCGCCTCCTGCATGCGCGCGCCGCCCGAAGCGGAGAAGACGATGCAGGGGATCTTCTTCTGCGTGCCGCGCTCGAAGACGCGAGTGACCTTCTCGCCGACGACGCTGCCCATCGAGCCGCCC
>DATBAA010000530.1:0-15630 GCA_036271755.1 Myxococcales bacterium
AGCTATTTCTTGAGCCGGCCTAGAGCAGCTGAAAAATCTCTCTCGACGGTGCCTCGCGTCTGCATTCCCTCGTCCAGCAATTCCTTGGTGCGAGCCTGGGCGCGCGGGTCGCGCATGGTTTGCTGGAAGAGCGCGGCGTCGGTGCGGACGTCGGCCAGCGGTGCCAGCGAAACGTCATTGATTCGCCGTTTGATCGCCGTCATCCCGGCAGCGGGAAATTTCGCGATTCTCAGCGCCAGCGCTTCGACAAAGGGCCCGAGCTCGGCCTGCGGCAACGCCCGATTCACCCAGCCATACCGCTCGGCAAGCTCGGCGTCGAAATCGCCCGCGGACAAGAGGACCTCCATGGCGCGCCCACGGCCGAGCAGCCGGGTGAGATGTTGGACGGCGCCCGCGCCGGGTACCGCGCCGAGGCCCGCCTCGATCTGCCCGAACACCGCACGCTCTTTGGATGCAAAGCGCATGTCGCAGGCCAGCGCCAGCTCGCTGCCCGCGCCGCGCGCGATTCCCTCGATTTGCGCGATGGTGATCTGGCGCGCTTCGCTCAGCCGGCGGAACAGTCCGCCCAACGAGCCACTGGCGGAGCCGCTGATACGGCCAGCCTCTTTCGTGTACTCGGCAATTCGAGTGACATCGACATGAGGAACGAAGAAGTCGGCGTCGGCGCTGGAGAAGACGATCACATTGACGGCCGCGTCGCGCTCCAACGCGTCCATCAAGTCGACGAGGTCGCGCACCAACTCGGGACCGATGGCGTTCATTGGCGGGCTATCGAGCGTCGCGAACAGGACGCCCTCCTCGACTCGGGTGCGAATGGTGGCGAAGTTCATGAGACCGTCCCGAGTGGCTTGGCTTCGGCGTCAGGCGCGAGAGAACGAGGCATCCGAGCGAAGTACCATCTGGGGGAAACGATCGTTCGATGCGAGTGGCCAGTCATCGGCCAGCGGACAGTTTCCTCGCGAGCTACGGGACTTGAGCGGGCGTGTGGGGCTCGGCGCGCGAGAAACGCACCAGGGTGGTGGTCTTGTGCGACTTCACCTTGCCGCCGAAGAGCGCCGAGACCTCGACCTCTTTGATGGCGACAGGGCACTCAACCGAGCTCCACGTATCCGCAACGATGGCCGCATCCTCGCCGGTGCTCTCTACCCTGGTGTGCGTGGTGTGAAACTCCCCGGCAGGCGTCTTGATGGTTTCGGGTCCGATGGTCGTCATCGTGAGCTTGCGTTGGATGGCCGGATCCAGCTCCTCGAGCAGGAGAGGTACCTTTTGCTCGGCATGGATCACCGTCCTCTTCCCCTCGCGCTCGGATTCGAGCCGGAGGACGACTTCTTTGGAGTTCCGGCGGATGAGGGTATGGATGAAGCGCTCTTTGCTGGTGCCCGAGTGAAGTGATCCGAACATGATCATCATGCCGTTACTGCTGCCCTTGGGGGATTCCCACTCGGGCGGTACCTCCATGACGGCGACGACCTCGGTCTCGATCACGCTGCCGACGCCCAGCCGCGCCCATTGGGTCTCGTGCAGCACCGGATTCGGACTGCCCGCTGCCATCAGGATCAAGAGGAGCATCGATTCTCGCTAGCACGGAAATCGAGCCATTGAAATGAAACGGGCGGCCCCGAAGGACCGCCCGCTTCTAACTGGCTGCTGAAGCCTGGTGACTGGCAGCTTATTTCTTGGCTGCCGCTGCCTTCTCCTTGAACTCCTTGATCATCTGCTCCTGCGTCGCGCGCGGCACGGGCTGATACTTCTGGAACTCCATCGAGAACTCGCCCTTGCCCTGCGTCGCCGAGCGGAGGTCCGTCGAGTAGCCGAACATTTCGCTGAGCGGAATCCAGGCTGACGCGACGAGGTAGCCCTCGACCGTCTCGGTGTTCTGGATGACGCCGCGGCGCTGGTTCAGCTGGCCGATGACCGAGCCCTGGAACTCTTCCGGGGCCTGGACTTCGACGTTCATGATCGGCTCCAGGATGACCGGCTTCGCCTCGGCATACGCCTCGCGGAAGCCCATCAGCGCGGCGGTCTTGAAGGCCTGCTCGCTGGAGTCGACGGCGTGGTGCAGACCGTCGTTGATCACGCAGCGGACCTTGACCACCGGGAAGCCGATGAGAGAGCCCTTCTTCACGGCCTCCTTGAAGCCCTTGTCGCAGGCGGGGATGAACTCGCGCGGAATCGAGCCGCCGACCACGTCGTCGACGAACTCATACTGCTCCACGGCGTCGTCCGGCAGCGGCTCGATGTAGCCGCAGACGCGGGCGAACTGGCCCGAGCCGCCGGTCTGCTTCTTGTGCGTGTACGCGAACTCGCCCTTCTGCTGGATGGCCTCGCGATACGCGACCTGGGGCTGGCCGACCACGACCTCGCAGCCGTACTCGCGCTTGATGCGCTCCATGTAGATCTCGAGGTGCAGCTCTCCCATTCCGCTGGCGATGGTCTGCGCGGACTCTTCGTCGCGGTGCACACGGAAGGTCGGATCCTCGCGCGTGAAGCGGTTGAGCGCCTTCGAGAAGTTGGCGCCGTTGGCCTTCTCCTTGGGGGCGATGGCGAGCGAGATCACGGCGTCAGGGACGTGCATCGAGGTGAGCGTCAGCTTGACGTCGCCGTCGGTGAAGGTGTCGCCCGAGGCGCAGTCGACGCCGAAGAGCGCGACGATGTCGCCCGCTCCCGCGCGCTCGATGTCGTTCATCTCGTCCGAGTGCATGCGGACCAGGCGCGGAACCTTCACCTTCTTCTGGTTCACCATGTTGATGATGAAGTCGCCCTTGTTCACCGCGCCCTGGTAGATGCGCATGTACGTCAGCTGCCCGTAGCGGCCGTCTTCCAGCTTGAAGGCGAGGCCAACGAACGGCTTCGACTCATCGGACTCGAGGATGACCTTGGCTTCGTCCTTGGTCTGGTCGTGCGCCTCGTTGGTGACTTCCTTCGGGTTCGGCAGGTAGTAGACGACGCCGTCGAGCAGGTGCTGCACGGCCTTGTTCTTGTAGGCCGAGCCGCAGAACACGGGCGTGAGCTTGAGCGAGATGCAGCCGGCGCGCGTGGCACGGCGGATGTCTTCGATGGAGGGCTCCTTCTCCTCGATGAACATCTCCATCAGCTTGTCGTCGTAGTCGGCCACTGCCTCGATGAGGTCGTGGCGCATCTTCTTGGCCTGCTCGAGCAGGTCGGCTGGGCACTCTTCGGTGCGGATGGTCTCGCCGTTGTCGCCGTCGTAGTAGTGGGCCTTCATGGTGATGAGGTCCACGACGCCCTGGAACTTGTCCTCGGCGCCGATGGGCAATTCCATCATCACGGCGTTGTGGCTGAGCTTCTCGCGAAGCTGCTGCGTCACGCGGAAGGCGTTGGCGCCGGCGCGGTCCATCTTGTTGATGAACGCCAGCCGGGGAACCTTGTAGCGGCGCATCTGGCGGTCCACGGTGATGGACTGCGACTGCACGCCCGACACCGAGCAGAGCACCAGGATGGCGCCGTCGAGGACGCGCAGCGCGCGCTCCACCTCGATGGTGAAGTCCACGTGTCCGGGGGTGTCGATGATGTTGATGTTGATCTTCGGGCGCGAGTTGTCCGTGACCTCCCACTCGCAGTAGGTGGCCGCGGACTGGATGGTGATGCCCTTCTCACGCTCCAGATCCATCGAGTCCATCTTGGCGCCGACGGCGTCCTTCCCCTTCACCTCGTGAATCGCGTGGATACGCCCGGTGTAATAGAGGATGCGCTCGGAAAGCGTCGTCTTTCCCGAGTCGATATGGGCCGAGATGCCGATGTTGCGGATGTTGTCGATGCTGTTCGTTGCCACGGTCTTGATCCTTCGCGAAGAATTGCGTGAAAACAGAGGTCCAAGTCCTGATATTTCCCGGACCTGGGGCCGCGCTCCCTACCTCGAATCGCTTGGGGAAATCAAGCGACCGACCACCCACGATGGGTAGTAGTGAGCGAGAATCTGATGCACATCGGCCCCGCGGGATGCGAGCGCGCGGGCCCCGTCTTGCGACAGGCAGCCCGGCCGGTGGCAGCTGGCGGCGTATTGAGGAAGCACGAGCTTCTGACGTTCTTGCAGCACCTTGCCTTCAGTTCCGGTGCGGATCTCCGCGCTCTTGCCCCGGTAGAACTGGCAGTGGGTGGTGTCGCAGAGCGGCTCGCGCAACTCTACCTTCTTGAGGGCGAAGGTCCGGGCGGCGATGGCGAGCGCTTGCTGGGCAGCCTTGGGGGCGTTGTCCTGCTCCGAGCCCACCACGCTGGCCACGTAGTCCTCCAGCTCCACCTCGTTGATCAGCCGCAGGCCTTCCAAGACGTACAGCCGGCCGCGGTAGGCGCGCTTGGGCAGCCCCGGCACCTCCACGGCAAAGCCCTTCGTGCCGTACCACTTGCCCGCCCTGGCCTCGACGGGCGTCTTGGCGCCGTCCGGCCAGACGAGCGCCCGCTGGGGATGCAGCAGCGAGAGGATCTGGACCTGCAAGAGCACGGCGAGCATGCGGGCAAGCATAGCCGTCTGGCCGCCCGATCCCCATGTTGCCTGGGGAATGACCGAGATCGAGGTGCTGCAGAAGACCGGCTTCAAGCGCCAGGGAACGCAAAAGAGCGGCTTTCGCTTCGCCGGCGCGCCCAGGCGCGAGCTTCCGCGAATCCACGGCATCGGCATTCCGCCGGCCTGGATCAACGTGGCGGTGGCGCGCAGCCCGAAGTCGAAGCTGCAAGCGGTCGGCCAGGACGCGAAGGGCCGCTGGCAGTACCGCTACAGCCGCGAGGCGGTGCGCGAGCGCGAGGAGCGCAAGTTCGAGAAGCTCATCGCCTTCGGGGCTGCGCTGCCCAGGCTGCGCAAGGCCATCGACCAGGGCATGCGCGCCCCGGGCTTGCCGCGCGAGAAGGTGATGGCCTGCATCTTGAGAATCTTGTCGACCTGTTTCATGCGCTCGGGGTCCGAGGTGTACGCCAAGGAGAACGGCTCCTTCGGCATCGCCACCCTGCGCAACCGCCACGCCGCCGTCTCGGGCGGCACCGTGCGCTTCCACTACCGCGGCAAGTCGGGGCAGGACCAGGAGCGCGAGCTGAAGGATCTACGCATTGCCCGGGTGGTCCGCGAGCTGAAGAAGCTGCCCGGCCGCGACCTCTTCCAGTACGTCGCCGAAGAGGGCCGGGTGGTGAACATCACCCGCGCCTCCATCAACGAGGCCGTCAAGGAGGCCATGGGCGACAGCTTCAACGCCAAGGACTTCCGCACCTGGGCAGGTACGCTCATCGCCGCCTGCGCTTTGGCTCGTCTGAACGAAGAGTCCGTCGCGGGCGTGACCGACAGGAAGAAGCTGGTGGTCGCGGCCATCAAGGAGACGGCCGCGCAGCTGGGCAACACCCCGGCGGTGTGCCGCAACAGCTACGTCTGGCACTCGGTGCCGCGCAGCTTCATGAAGGGCAAGGTCCTGAAGAGCTACTTCAAGACGGTCGACGAGCTGATCTCCTGCGACACCCGCGGCAGCAGCGCCTGCGAGACCGCGCTGCTCGACCTGCTCCGCGAGGGCAAGGTGAAGCATCGCGCGGTCAGCGAGCGCCGCCGCAAGCCGCGCGAGACGGCGCTGTCGAAGAAGCTGAAGGCCGACCCGAAGTCACGCCGGCTGGCCAAGGCCTTCGCGGTTCATTGAGACGAGCGCAACTTCGGGAAGGCTCGAGTCGCGAGCCATCCTCCGGCGAGAGCGGCCGCGGCAAACGCCGGCGTCGCGACGAGGTAGACGCGGGCTGGTCCTCGCAACAACCGAGATGAGGAATGCGCCGGCAAGAACGCTTTACCATGCCCGCAATGGCCATTGAATCGAACCGGATCGCCGAGGCGTAAGGGTTGCGCAAGGCCGCGCCCCGCGTGAAACTGACGGCATGTTCTTCAACAAGCCGAAGATGCCCACCGAAGCGGATGCGCTGCCCGGCCACGAAGAAGCAATGCCGGTCCCCGAGAAGCACTTCGTCAACGGCGCGCGCTTGACCGCGCCGTTTCCCGCCGGCACCGAGCTGGCGCTGTTCGGCCTGGGCTGCTTCTGGGGCGCCGAGCGCAAGTTCTGGGAGACGCCGGGGGTGGTCAGCACCTCGGTGGGCTATGCCGGCGGCCTCACCAGGAATCCGACGTATCGCGAGGTGTGCAGCGGCCGCACGGGCCACAACGAGGTCGTGCGCGTGGTCTTCGATCCGTCGAAGGTTTCGTACGAGCAACTCTTGCGCGTCTTCTTCGAGAGCCACGATCCGACCCAGGGCATGCGCCAGGGCAACGACGTGGGCACGCAGTACCGCTCGGGCATCTACGCGACCAGCGTGGCGCAGAAGGCGCAGGCCATCGCCGCGCGCGACGCGTACCAGAAGGAACTGCAGGCCAATGGTTTCAAGGCGATTACGACTGAAATCGAAGACGCGCCTGCGTTCTACTACGCCGAGGAGTATCACCAGCAGTACCTGGCGAAGAACCCCGGCGGCTACTGCGGCCTGGGCGGCACGGGCGTCTCGTGCCCGGTTGGATTGAAGCGCGCCGCCGAGACCGCCTGACTCAGTCTTCCTCCGTCAACGTGAACCGCTCGCCGCCCGGCCCTGTGCGGTCGCGCAGCGACTCGTACGACACCTTGAACTGCGAGAGGAAAAATGAATAGTCCTCTGGTGCTACCGAGGTCAGGCGAGCGGCGTGGTCGAGCGCCGCTCTTTCTTCCGGCGTGGCGCTGAAGTCGAGATCAGCTTCTTCCGCGGATTCGTTGAAGCTCTTCAAATCGCGCGAGGAGGCCATGCCGTTCGAAGTAACCTCGGATCCGTTTTTCGTCAACGCCAGGGAGGTCGAGCAACAGCTGGATGTCCGCGAGCTCTTTGAACGTACGCGCAGGATTGCTCTTCATCGCCTGCACCTTCATGGCCGCTACGTGCTCTGGCCGTGGCACGAGCAAGCCGGGTATCGAGAAGAGGGTCATTTGCCTCGCCGAGCCAAAGAGAACATCCGCGCAGTGGTCTTATCCAAATAGATGAAATCGAGGCGGCCCCAGCGAGCGTCGCGATGGATGTGATTCGAGAAACCGTCAGAAGCAGTCAGGGTCCCGGCGGGCGGCTGCAGTAGCTCATAGCCGAGCTTTGCGAGATGGACGAGCAACGGCTCGCGGGCCGCGTCATCGACGATCAAATCGAGATCACTGGTAGCGCGCGCGATGCCATAGGCGTTCACCGCGTGTCCGCCGGCGATCCCATAGCGAAGGCCGCGCTCATTCAGGAAGCGCATCACTTCGGCGAGCACCATTGCGAAGTCCAAGCCGCTCTCCTCGGCGTTCACGGTAGCACGCGCGGGCTGGTGGTGCCGTCAGCGAGGGGGGTACGGGAGCGGAGCTCCTGTACAGGGCCGAAGGCCCGCACCAGAAACGAAGCGCGTCGACAGTTGGGAGCGCGGCCGGTTATGAAGGAGGCGTGACGACGCTGGACGCTGCGTATGCATTGCTCGGGCTCAGCATGGGGGCCTCGCAGGCCGAGGTGCGCCGCGCGTTTCGCACGCTGTCGCTGTTGCTGCATCCTGACCGCGCCGGCGAGAGCAGCACGGCGCGCTTTCAGGCCATCTCCGCGGCCTATGCGAAGTTGAAGACGGCCGCGCCTGTCAAAGCCGCGCCCGCGAAGGCCGCGGCCGGGAAAGCTGCGCAAGCCAAAGCGGCTCCGGCGGCCAAGACCCCTCGCGCTCCGGCGCGGCGCCTGTCGCGCTTCAGCGGCCACCTCAAGTCGGTGATGGCCACCGGGGCGGTGAAGTATCGCGAGGATGGCGCGCTCGAGCTGCGGTTGCGGCCGGCCGAGGCCCGCGAAGGCGGCTCGGCCCTCTTGTCGCTCAAGACCTTCATCGCCTGCCGCAAGTGCGCGGGCGAGAGCTGCGAGCGCTGCGGCGGCAGGGGCCGGGAGCTGGAGCTGATCTCGTTCTTCTTGAGCATTCCGCCCGGCGCCACCGACGGGACCGTGCTTCGCCCGTCGATCGCGCCGCTCAAGCTCCTCAAGCCAGTGGAGTTCGTCGTCCGCGTTGCTTAGAGCGTCGCGAGATCGATGCTGAAGCGGTAGCGGACGTCGCCCTTGAGCATGCGCTCGTAGGCCTCGTCGATCTTGGTCACGCCCACCGTCTCGACGTCGGCGGTGATGTTCTTGGCGGCGCAGAAGTCGAGCATCTCCTGCGTTTCGGGGATTCCGCCCACGAGCGATCCGGCCAGGCTGCGGCGGCCCATGATCAGCGGGAACGGCCCGAGCGGCAGCGGCTCGGGAGACGCGCCCAGCATCACAGCGGTGCCTTCGAACTTGAGCGCCGAGAGCATGGCGCTGACGTCGTGCCTGGCCGAGACGGTGTCGATGATGACGTCGAAGCGCGGGCCGGCCTTGCCGATGTCGGCCGTGGCGATGAAGTCGTGCGCGCCCAGGCGCTCGCCGTCCTTCTTCTTCGAAGCCGAGGTGGAGATGAGCGTCACCTCCGCGCCCAGGGCCGACGCGAGCTTGACCGCCATGTGGCCCAGGCCGCCCAGGCCGAGCACGCCGACCTTGCTGCCCTTGCCGACCTTCCAGTGCTTCAAGGGCGACCAGGTGGTGATGCCGGCGCAGAGCAGCGGCGCCACGCCTTCCAGCTTCTGCTTGGGGTCGACGCGAAGCACGAAGCGGTCGGGGACGACGATGGCCTTGGAGTAGCCGCCGTAGGTGGTCTGGCCGTAGCTGTCCTTCGAGTTGTAGGTGCCGACGAAGCCCTTCTCGCAGTAGTTCTCCAAGCCCTGCTTGCAGCGCGCGCATTCGCCGCAGGAGCCGACGAAGCAGCCCACGCCCACCGTGTCTCCCACCTTGAACTTCGTGACGCTGGGGCCGACCTTCGATACCTTGCCGACGATCTCGTGGCCCGGGACGCAGGGGAACACCGTGCCGCCCCACTCGCCGCGCGCGGTGTGCAGGTCGGAGTGACAGATGCCGCAATAGGAGATGTCGATGGCCACGTCCGACGCGCCCGGCTCGCGGCGGTCGATGGTGTGCGGCTTGAACGGCGACTTCGCATCGAACGCGGCGTAGGCCTTGGTCTTGATCATGCGGCCTTCGATGCCCTCGCTGGAAATTCGTTGCTGCGCGAGCGCTGCGTCCGGATGAGGGCCAGCCTGCTCGTGGCCAGGAAGCTGACGAAGCTCGCGACCAAGAGCAGTGGCAAGACGGCGAAGCCAGAGAGCGTGGCGAGGATGACCGTGGTGCTGACGGGAGTCTTGGTGACCGCCACGTTGACCGCCGCCATGCAGCAGAGCGCGGCCAACGGCGCCGGCACCGAGGGAAACATCGCGGTGACGGCGAGGCCCACGCAGGCGCCGATGAAGAAGAGCGGAAAGATGAAGCCGCCGCGAAACCCCGAGTGCAGCGTGCAGCCGATGGCCACCATCTTGGCCACCGCCAGGCAGAGCAGGCTGGCCGCGCCCAGGGCCAGGCCGCCCTCGAGCAGCTCCTTGCCCTCGTGCTCGCCGAAGAAGAGCGTCTGCGGAAAGACCCAGGCGATGACGCCGATGCAGAGCCCGCCGATGGCCCCGAGCAACACCGGCCAATGCTCCAGCGGCCGCGCCGCAAGCTCCAGCCCGCGAAAGATGAGCACGAAGAGGCCGGCCACCAGCGCGCCGCCCAAGCCGCAGGCAGCGGCGATCCAGACACCCCGTGAGGTCACCTCGAGCGGCACGGCGAAGTGGTAGAGCGCTCCGAACGACAGCCCCGTGAGTCCGCGAAAGACCAGCCAGGCGAGAATGGCCGAGACGGTGGCGGGGATGATCGCCTCGTAATATTCGAGTCCGCGCCGGTGGGGGATCTCCAGCGCGAAGAGCGCGCCGCCCAATGGCGCACCGAAGAAGGCGCCCAACGCCGCGCCCATTCCGCAGAAGGTCAGGGTGCGGACCGTCTCGTGGGGGAGGCCCAGGCGCTCTCCCAGCCAGCTGCCCAGGCTGCCGTTGACCTGCACCAGCGGCGCCTCGGGGCCTGCGCTGCCGCCGAAGGTGATGGAGATCAGCGAGGCCGCCACCATCGAGGGCGTCTGCTTGATGTCGATCTTGCCGCCGACGAGGTGGATGTTGTCGACCACCGCGCTGATCTCGCCCGGCCTGCCCAGGTATTTGAGCGAGGCGCCGACGAGCGCGCCGCCGACGGCCGTGACCACCCAGACGGGCGCGACGCTCTTGTGCCAGACCAGGCTGCGCGCGGCTTCCAGCAGCTCGTAATAGCCGGCGGCCACCAGCCCGCCGGCGAGGCCGATGACGCAGGTCCAGAGGAGCAGTCCGCCATATCTCAACTCGCGTGGCATTTGTTTGAGCACAAACGATATTCAGGCCAAAAGCCAGCGCCGCGCGGGGCAAACGTTCAAAAGCGAAGGGCCGCTCCGTCTCCGGAAGCGGCCCTTGTTCAGCTCGCGAAGCGCGTTAGGTCTTGCGGACGTTCTGCGCCTGCAGGCCCTTGGGGCCCTTGACCACTTCGAACTCCACCTTGTCGCCTTCGGCGAGCGAGCGGAAGCCCTCGGACTGGATGGCGGTGTGATGGACGAACACGTCGTCGCCGCCCTCCTGCGAGATGAAACCAAAACCCTTGCTGTCGTTGAACCACTTCACCGTGCCGGTAGCCATGGAATGCCCTTTGTCAGGCGGACATTTTGCCCGCTGGGATCCCGATACCAAGACGCAGGTCTCAAATCAAATGCCGGCTCAGGCCAATGCCGCCTTCTGTAAAAGCGTGCCCTGCAGCATGCGTCGCGGCCACGGCTTCGTCTTGCGCAGCAGGCGGGCCGGCGGCGTTCGCAGCAGCCACGCCCAGGCTTGCAATCCAATCACCGCGGGAATGGTTCCGAGCGGCAGCGGGCCCACGTCTCGCAGCGCGGCGTAGGCGGCGGCAGTCCCGAGGCCGTACACGAAGTGGGCCTGCAGCGCGTAGTGGTGCTCCTTGAGCGAGTAGTGCTTGGGCCAGGCCGCGACGCGAAAGAGCGGCAGCAGGAAGTTGTCGCTGGCCATCCACACCAACGCGCCGAAGCCCAGGGCCGAGACCTTTCGCGACTCCCTGGTCAATCCGTACAGTCCGCCCCAGAGCGCGCCAAAGGAGTAGTGGATGACGCTGGCCGCGATGGGCTTGGTGCCGGTGTCGAGCGGCCCGCGCTGCATCAGGCCCTCCGTGGTGCGGCGCGCGACGGTCTCCAGGCCAGACTCACCCTGCGCTTCCGGCTCCGGCTTGCTCAGCTCGGGCGGGACCTTTGACGGCTTGGGCATCCAGCGCTTGCTGGCCAGGAAGAAGAGCGACTGCGCGCCCGCGCCGATGGCTCCGGCCACGAGACCGCGCGCGAGGGCGCCTAGGGGAGAGGGAGCCCTCGGGGTCGCGGCAAGGCGCAGGAGTCTCATTTGCGAAAAGTGACAATGACGAGCCGCGCAAGCACCAGACGGGCAGCCGCTCGCCGGACCGGCCTCGCGACGTTTTGAAGAAAGGAGCATTGGCGAGACCGGGTGCTCTTCTTCACCGA
Organism: Myxococcales bacterium; assembly: GCA_036271755.1. Lineage (GTDB taxonomy): Bacteria > Myxococcota > Myxococcia > Myxococcales > 40CM-4-68-19 > 40CM-4-68-19. Next base: position 11,477 of record DATBAA010000530.1, read on the forward strand.
GGCCCGAACTTCAGCTCGAGATGAGGGTAAAACAAAGAGATGCTGGAGCTGATCGCCGAGCCGCTAGGAATGGTCGGGTTGATCGTGATCGCTTGGTGGATCACGAATCGTCGCTTGTTTCGATAGCGATTCAAGACTTTTGGCCCCACGCGGCGGCATCACAAGCGAGCGCATCGCGTGGCAGAGTCTTCTTCTCCGCCGACGACTACGCCGCGAATTGCGCCGCCATCGACGAGGCGATGGCGCAGATCCCGCCGGGCGCCACGGTGGTCATTCCGGAGGACGGGCTCGGCACCGGTCTCGCGCAATTGCCGCAGCGGGCGCCGAAGACGTACGGCTATCTCCGCCGCGCCCTCGACGCGCTGTCTTAGCCCGCGAGGTGGAGGCCGAGCGGGAGAGATTCTCCGAAGACGCGCTGCTCGTCCTTCTCGCCCAACGCCTGCACCTCGCGGATGGCGCGCGACCAATCGGGCGGAGCCGAGCTCTTCTCCAACGCCGCGGCCGCGCGCGCGCGAAGCTCCTCGTCGAGGTCGCGCGAGCGATCTCCCGAGAGCCGCGCGATCTGCGCGATGGCGAACTGCGCCTCCGGCTGCTTCACCTGCGCGAGCAATGCCGCGAGCCACTGCGCTGCCACTTCAGGCGGCACCACCGACTGCGCCGCGCCGGCCACCGGCACGCGTGCGCCAAGCCGGCCCAGGGCCCAGGCGACTCCGGGCTGCGCCAGCATCGACAAGAGCCAGCCGCCGGCTTCCACCTTGGCGGAAATAGGCAGCCGTTCCAGAGCGCCGAGCAGCCGCACCATCTCGTCCGTCGCCAGGCCGGGCGGCTTCTTGCCGGGGTTGGCGACGCGCCCCGTGGGCTTGGGCCGCAAGTGCGGAGCGACCGCCTCGAAGAGTTGCAAGTGCGCCGCCTCGGGCAGGCCGGCTGCCGTGCGGCGCCAGAGGATCCACCAGGCCGCCCAGACTGCCGCGTCCTTGTGGTGCGTGAGCCCCTGACCGAAGAGCGAGAAGGTCTGCTCCGCGCGCCAGCCGTCCAGCGGCGCCCCGAAGCCCGGGCGGAGCAAAAAGCCGCAGAGCGCGAGAAAGATCCGCTCGTGATCCGGCGTGCGCCGCCGCTTGGACGCGCCGGCCCAGAGCACTCCCCACAAGTCGCGCAGCGTCGCCAGCGTCCACGAAGACCTGTCGCCCAGCGTCTTCTCCAGGTTGCGCCAGAGGTCCTTCACGTTCGCGTCCTGCACGGGCTTCTTGCCAAAGACGGTGCCGATGACCTCGCGCGCGGCTTCGATGGTGCGCGGCAGCTGCGAGACGCCGCCGGCCTCGCGCGAGTCCGAGCGCAGCTGGAATTCGAGCTTCCAGGTCGAGCTGCCCTCGCAGAAGACTTCCAGGGTTCCAATCTCGGTGAGCGTGGCTTTCAAGCGCACGGGCGCGGTGCCTTCGCCGGGGATCACCGTCTGCAGTGGCGGCAGCTCGGCCAGGTCTTCGTCGATGGGCACCAGATCGCCCGGCTGGTCCTTGCGAAAGTTGCTGGCGGAGAAGAGCCGGAAGCGCACCGGCCGCCCCAGCACCAACGAGAAATCCCTGGCGAGCGGCTGCGGTGCTCCTTCTGCCGCGCCGCGCGGAACCAGGCACACCGCCTGATCGCCCACTCCCGCGTAGTACGTGCGCGGCGAGCCGCCGCCGATGCGCAGGCCCAGCCCTCGCCGCACCAGCGCGTAGGTTGCAGCGCCGCGAGCTACCGCCAGATCGGGAGCATCGTTGCGCAGCCGCTTTACCGGCCCGTGCCAGCTGGAGACGACCTGCGTGAGCCGGTCGGCGAGCAGCGCCGGAGCGAGCGCGCCGCCGTTGTACAAGACCGCATCGACCCGCTGCTGGCCGGCCGTCTGCGCGTGACGCTGCACGAAGGCCGCGGCGTGCCGCGTGATGGCGGGGTCTGCCGCGTAAGGCAACCCCAGCTCGGCAAGTCCGGTGGCGCGCGAGGCCTTGACAGGAGCGTCGGCGGCGGCGACTTGCGGGAAGAAGCCGTCCAGCAAGAGCGCGCGCGCTTCGTCGCGCAAAAGCTCGACCGTCAAGGAGCCGCCGACCAGTCGCGAGCCACCGCCAGGGACGGTGACCGCCGTCCGATCGGGAGCGTCTTCGCGCAGCAGCAGCTCCTTCGCTGCCCTGCAAGAAGAGACCAGCGCGCCAAACTGCGAAGCGTCGAGCTTGCGGCCGAGACGAGCCTCCGCGGTGCGGGCGAGCGCGAGGTCCATGTTGTCGCCGCCGAGCAGCAGGTGATCGCCGACGGCGATGCGCTCCAGCACGGGAGGCTGGTCCTCGGCGACCGCTGTCTTGATCAGCGTCAGGTCGGTGGTGCCGCCGCCCACGTCGACCACCAGCACCAGCTTCACGTCCTGCAGCTCTTCGAAGAGCCGGCCGCGATGGACGCGCACCCAGTCGTAGAAGGCGGCTTGCGGCTCTTCGACCAGGAGCAGCTTGGGCAGCCCCGCCTCGGCGGCGGCCTGCAGGGTGAGAGCGCGCGCGCCTTCGTCGAACGAAGCCGGGACAGTGACCACCACGTCCTGCTCGGCCAGCGGAGCCTCGGGATGCGCCGCGTCCCATGCGCGCCGCAGATGCACAAGGATTTGCGAGCTGGCGGCCACCGGCGAGAGCCGCTGCACCTCTGGCGGCGCGCCCCACGGCAAGATCTTCGCGGTCCGATCGACCGACGGATGGCACAGCCAGCTCTTGGCCGAAGCGACATGCCGCCCCGGCACCTGCGCGCCCCGCTCGCGCGCGAAGATGCCGACGAGAGGCTCCGAACCGAGCGCCTCGTGCTCCGACGGCAAGTACAGGTGCGAAGGCAAGAGCGGCCGCGGCTGCGTGGTCTGCGCTGCCGTCAGCTGCGGCACCTCGAAGACGCGAACCTGTGGGTCTTGCTCGTTCAGGTCGGCGTAGGCGAGCGCGGTGTTGCTGGTGCCGAGGTCGATGCCCACCGCGAAGCGCAGGCTCACTCCTGCCTCACCGAGAACTCCAGCTTCCACGCCTGCTGCGCGCCCACCAGCTGCAGCGCCAGCGTGCCCACCTCCGTGACCTGCGCGCGCAGGTGCACCGGCAACACCTCGCCTTCGGTGCCGGTCAGCGTGGTCTCGATGGACGGCAGCTCTTCCAACTCGTCCGTGTCGTCGACCACCGTGCCGGCCGTGTCCTCGCGGCGCGCGCTGGAGGAGAAGAAGCGGAACGAGGCAGTCTCGCCCACCACCGCGCCCAGCTCCAGCTGCGGCAGGTCGACCTCGCTGCCTTCTTCCATGCCGAAGGGCGCGAGGCAGACGGCCTTGATGGGCGCCGCGAACCCCGGCACCGCCGGCGCCGCCGACTCGACGCCGACGTAGTAGGCCCGCGCCGTGCCGCCGCGAATGCGAATGCCTTTCCCGCGCCGCGCCAGGCCGCTGTAAGACGCGCCCAGCGCCACCGCCAGATCGAGCGAGGCCGAGTTGAGCCGCTTCATCCTCTTGCCGGTCCAGCTGTCGACCTGTCCCGCCACCTTGTCCTGCAGGCCCGGGTCCTTGAAGACGCCGCCGTTGAACAAGATCGCGGTCGGCTTGCCCTTCTGGACGAAGGCCGCCAGGTGCCGGGTGATGGCCGGATCCTGGGCATAAGGCAAACCGATGGTGGTGAGGCCCGTGCGCTTGAAAACCTGAGGTCTCGAATCTTTGGCCACCTCGGGAAAGAAGGTGTCGATGGTGGCGCGCCGGAGGTTTCCCGGCAGCTCGGCGGTGATGGTGCCGGCGACCAGGCCGGAGCCGCGGCCGGGGATCGACAGCTGCGTCTCGCCGGTCTCCTTGGCCTTGCGGCAGGCGTGCGTCAGCGCCGCGAATTGCCTGGCGTCGAGCTTGGTTCCTTGCGCCTTCAACCGCTCGTTGACGGCATGCGCGAGCGCCAGATCGACGTTGTCTCCGCCGAGCAAGATGTGATCGCCGACCGCGATGCGCTCCAGCGCCAGCGACCCTTGCTGCTCGCTGACGGCGATCAAGGAGAAGTCGCTGGTGCCGCCGCCGACGTCGACTACCAGGATGACGTCTCCGGGCTGCACGTGCTTGCGCCAGCTCGCTCCGTTCGCTTCCACCCAGGCGTACAGCGCCGCCTGCGGCTCCTCGAGCAGCGTCAGGTTCGTCAGGC
>DATBAA010000531.1:0-2588 GCA_036271755.1 Myxococcales bacterium
AGTCTGACGCTGCCAACCAACGCAAAGCCCTCCTGCAATTGGAGTGAGTTGTTACTGCGGATTGGTGAGGGCGACGACGCGGCCGTGGGCGGATTTGATTTCAGCCACGAGCTCCGGTTCGGCGTCTTTGCGCAGCCGCAAGTAGCGCTGGTATTCGCGCAAGGCCAGCTCGCGGTCGCCGGTGGCCTCCAGCTGCTGCCCGCGGAGAAGAGCCATGGGCGCGAAGTAGACGGCTGCACGCCAGTCGTAGAAGGCGAAGCTGTCGGCCAGCCGCGCGGACTCCAGAGGCTGAAGCCGCATGCGCAGCAGCGGATCGTAGAGCCGCGATTGATAATGGTCGATGCTGCGAAACGGAACCGTCAGCTTCATCTGCTCCAGCAGCTTGCGCGCTTCCACAGGCTGGCCTTGCGCAAACGCGAATCGGGCTTGGAGCGCCAGCGCGAGATCCTGCGGCGCGCTGCCCTCTTCGCCGCCCTTCAGCGACGAGAGCGTATTCACCGCCGAGCGGCCCTCGTCGCCCAGGCGCACCGCGATGGCTCCTTGCAAAAACGGCTTGCCGGCGGCCAGGAACGCGGTCGGCGTCACCAGCACATCCGCGGCGGCCAGGTCCTGCCGCAGCGAGCTGCGATCCTCGGGCAGGAAGTCGAGCGTGCTCGTCCAGACCTTGTAGTACGCGTGCCGCTTCCCGGGCTGCAGCTGCTGCGCCAGGGCCAGCTTCTCGCGCGCCGCCTTCGGGCGGCCCAGGGCCAGATCGATCATCGCCTGCAGATCCAGGCCGTCGGCGCGGTCGTCGAGTGAGGCCCGCTCGGTGGCCAGCACCGCCAGGCGCCGCGCGTCGGCCAGATCGTCGCCCTGCCAGAGCGCGCGCAAGGTGACGCGCTCCAACGCCACCCAATTGGTCTGCGGCAACGCCAGCTGCCGCAGCACCTCGTCGCGCTCGGCGGTGTCGCCGCGGGCCCAGGCGCGCGCCCAGCGGATGGGCAAAGAGACCGCGGGGTCGGACGAGCCGGGCACCAGCGACCTGTCGGCATAGAGCGCCACCAGCGCGCGCTGGCCCTTCACCTGCGCGATCTCGAGCATGTGATCCAGCGAGCCGCCGTGATTCGGATCGAGCTGCAGGACCTTGCCGAACGGCTCTTCCGCCTCGGCCATGCTGCGGCCGCGGATCGGATTGAAGTGGTAGAGCGTCTCGCCCAGTTGAAACCAGGCCTCGACGTCGTCGGGATAGGTCGCGACGATTCCCCGGTATCTCTGCTCCGCGTCCGCCGCGCGGCCGTTCAAGAAAGCCTCGAAGGCCTCCATCAATTGCCGGTCGTGAACGGAGAGCCGATCGCGGGCGCTCATCGCGCGGGCGATCGCGGTCATTGCCAGGTCGGGCTCGATCAAGCTGGCCGCGACCGCCAACCGGTATTGAGCCAGCGTGAAGTTGGGGTCGACGACCACCGCGCGCTGAAACTCGTCGAGCGCCGGCGCATAATCGTCTTTGCGCAACGACGCCTCGCCGCGCAGGTAGGCCGCCAGCGCCGGCTCCGACGAGGTGAAGGTGCGGGCCAGCCGCGTCAGGCGGCTCGACGGATCGCCGCGGGACTCGGTGTCGCCCAGGTATGGCTCGAGCTTCATGCAGAGCTGGTCGACCATGGCGAAGATCTGCGAGCCCTCGCCGATGACGTGCGCTTCCACCGTAGGCTTCGTCTGCCCGAAGCGGTGCAGCTCGACGGTGATGGCCAGCTTGCCGCCGTCCTCGAAGACCGTGCCGGTCACGTAGGCGGTCGCGCCGAAGCGGCGGGCGACCTCCTCCGCGGCCGGCTGGTCGAGCGTGATCTTTCCCTTGGCCGACATGAACCGCAGGATGGTCTGCGTCTCGACCACGCGCAGGTTGCCGTGCGTCAAGCCCACGCCCAGGAGCTGCACCAGGCCCTCGCCCAGCTCGGCGAACTGCGAGGTGCCGCGCACCGCGAAAGGCAGCACCGCGATCACGCCGCCCGCGGACTGCACCGCGTCCTTCAGCACGCCGTCGAGAAAGTAGTTGCGCGCGCGATAGGCGCCCGCGCCCAGCGCCGCCACGAGCAGCAAGGCGACGGCGGCGAGCTTGATGCGGCCGGCGCGCGGCGCGGCCGGCGCGGGCGCAGGCGCGGCCATCACCTTCTCCAACACCCGCACCACCTCCGCCGGGGCGGGCCGCGCGGCCGGATCCTTGCGCAGACAGCGCGCGACGATGTCACGCAGGAGCACCGGCAGCCTGCCGTCGAGCGGAGGCGGCTCCTTGTGGACGATGGCGTACGAGGTCTCCAAGGCCGTCGCGCCCTGGAACGCTCGCAGGTTGGCGAGCAGCTCGTAGAGCACGAGGCCGAGCGCGAAGACGTCGGCGCGCAGGTCCACCTCCTCGCCGCGCACCTGCTCGGGCGACATGTACCCGATGGTGCCCAGCACCTGCCCGGCGCGGGTGAGGCCGGAGAGCGGGTCGTGATCCTCATTGCTGTCGCTCAGCGTCTCTGAAGACCCGGCGCCCTCCGCGGGAATCATCTTGGCGAGGCCGAAGTCGAGGATCTTGAGGACGCCGCGGTCGGTGACGAAGAGGTTCTCCGGCT
>DATBAA010000532.1:0-3171 GCA_036271755.1 Myxococcales bacterium
TCACTTCGTCGATGTCGGTCTGCGGGAACTTCTTCGGCTTGATGCGATGCTCCTGCGACGCGCCCAGCAAGTCGTAGAGGAAGGCCACGTCCAGCTTCAAGACTTCGACGAACTCGATCATGCCGCGGTTGGCGATGTTGAACTCGCCGTCGAAGTTGAAGGCGCGCGGGTCCGAGTCCGAGCCGTACTCGGCGATCTTCCGGTAGTTCACGTCGCCGGTCAGCTCGGTCGAGTCCTGGTTCTTCTCATCTTTAGGTTGAAACGTACCAATCCCGATGCGGTCCTTCTCGGAGAGCAGGAGCCGCTTCACCCGCACGTGCGAGACCACCTTGGCGAAGTCGCCATTGTGCTCGGCCATCAGCTCGCGGAAGATGAGCCGCGACGCCGGGCAAAGGTCTCCGGTGGTGGGGATCTTGAAGCCCGAGTCGGGAGGGCAGAGGTCGGCAAAGACCTTCTCGCGCCAGTCCTCCGGGATGAGCAGCAGCGGGTCCTCGTTCATGGGCGAGGCGAACTTCTCCGTGTAAGGAGTGCCGTCTTCGCGCTTCTTGTCGAGGATCCAGCTGAAGGTGTAGAGCGCGCCTTCGGCCGACCGCGAGTACTCCTCGAGGCCCTTCTTGAGCAGCCGCACGATGGTGGACTTGGACGACCCGACCGGCCCGTGCAGCAGGATCACGCGGCGCTCGGTGCCGTATCCCTGGGCAGCGCTCTTGAAGACGTTCACCAGCTTCATCAGCGGGACGTCCAGGCCGTAGACCGCGTCGCGGCCGCCGAACTGCTCGTCGTGGAAGAAGTGGTAGCGGATGAGCCGCTTCTTGTTGTCGATGTACTCGGTCTTCCCGTGCGAGAGCACCATGTCGTAGATGCGCTGGAACGCCGAGCGTGTGATGCGCGGGTTCTCGCGCACCATGCGCAGGTACTCTTCGAACGAGCCCTCCCAGTGCAGCTCCTTGAAGCCGGTCTTGTCTTGGAGTGAAGCAATGCGGGCGATGAGGTTCTGTTCGCTGGTCTGCATCAGTCGCTGCCCCTCTGGCGCACGCGGCGCCGTCTGCAGGATGCCTCGAACGTAGCGCCGTAACGATGACCACCAAGTGCCGCCGAGCGTCAAGCTCTCGCGACGTCGCACCAACCAGGGCGCTACATTTCCGGTTGGCACCGCGGGACGGGCGTGCAACTGTCCGTCTCGTTCTGTCTGCATAATGAGGGGATCGCGCGATGCACAACCCGAAGCGCGAGGTGATCCTCGCGCTCCTCGTTGCCCTGGCCGCGCGCGCTCTGCCGCTTGCTTTCGGCTACGAGTACTACGGCGACTCGCCGGTGCGCATCGAGGCGGCGCAGCTCTGGGCAGCGCATCCCCACGTCTGGCACGGCTTTGCCGAAGCGTTCCAGTACGGGCCGCTGCACCTCTCGCTCCTCGGCTGGTGCATCGAGCTCGTGGGCAACCGGGTCGTGGCGGCGCGGGCTCTCTCGCTGGTCTGCGGACTCGCGGGCGTCTGGCTGCTCGGCCTCTTGACCCTGCGGCATCGCGACGCGGGGTCCGCGCGCTGGGCGATGTTCGGGCTGGCGCTCTCGCCGCTGCACATCCAGGCCAGCACCACCGGCGCCAGCGAGGCCGTCTTCCTGGCCCTCTTTCTCGGCACGCTCGTGCTGCTGGAGAGAGATCAGGTAACGCTGGCGGCGCTGCTCCTGGGCGCGGCGGGCCTCGTCCGCTACGACGGCTGGCTCTACGTTCCGCTCTGCGCCCTGATGCTCTGGTGGAAGCAGCGCGATCACCTCCGCGCGGTGGGCTTTGCCGTGCTGGCGGGCGCGCCGGCCTTGGGCTGGATGGCCATCAACCAGCGCGTGACGGGCGATGCGCTGGCGCCCATCCACTACATCAACGCCGACCACCGTGCCCTGGCGCGGATGATGTTCGACTACTTCGGCGGCGTCCGCTGGCGGTTGTACGGGCTGGCATACTGGCCCTTCGCCATCTGCGGGGTAGTCACGCCGCTGCTCGGGCTGGCGGCGATCTGGGGCGCGTTCCGGGCATTGAAAAGGCGCTCGGCGGGCTGGGAGCTAGCGCTGTTGGCCTGGCTCCCAGTCGCCTACTTCATCTTTCGCACGTCGGTCGTGGGCGACTTCCGGCCGATGGCGCGCTTCGCGATGGTCGTCTCCACGCTGTCGCTGATCTTCGCCCGCGACGTCATCAAGCCCTGGCTGCGCGCGCCGGTGATCGCGTTGATGATCATCTGGCCGCTGGCGCTGGCCGGGCTGTCGTGGAACCGCGACGGCGGCGCGGCGGAGTGGGCGCGGCCGCTGTCGCCCATCTCCTCCTTGCCGCCGGGCATCGCGCAGGCCTCCGATGCTTTGAAGCAGTTGGCGAAGCCTACGGACGTAGTGCTGCTCGACGCCGTCTGGGACTACCTCGACATCCCGCTGGCCTTCGCCGCCGGCCTGCCCGACCAGCAGTGGATCCGCGCTTCGTGGACCGACGACTTCGAGCAGCGCTGGCAACGCCTGGACCCGACGCTCGCCGTGCTCCTCTACCAGGGCAAACTAGGCGACTGGACCAAGGACCGCTTCGACTTCCGCGGCAAATCCTTCTGCCTCCAGCAGCGCTTCAACTACGCAACAATCTACGCCCGCTGCCAATAACTCCAGCGCCACGAGCAACTTCAAAAAGAAGAGTCTAGCCGTGCTTCTTGTGGTGGAAGAATTCGATCTGCCACTTCTGGACGGCGGCCTCGTGGCACTTGAGGTCGGGGCAGAAGACGTGCGTGTGATCGTTGCGGGAGACGAAGAACAAGTCGTTGCACTCGATGGGGTGCAAGGCCGCGTCCATGGCGGCCTGGCCGGGATTGGAGATGGGACCCGGCGGCAGTCCCTTCACGACATACGTGTTGTACGGGTGCGGTCGAATGAGGTCGCTCTTGTGAAGATTCCCGTCCCAAACGAAGTCGTTGAGCAGCAGCACCGAGTAGATGACTGTCGGATCGGTGCCCAGCGGAATGCCCTTCTTGAGCCGGTTGTGGAACACGCACGAGATGCGCCCGCGCTCTTCGGCCTGGCCGGTCTCCTTCTCGACGATGGAGGCCAGCGTCACGCCCTCGCGCTCGGTCAGCTTCACGCTCGGGAGCCGCTGCGTCTGCGCGTTCGCCCAGGCCTTCTGGAAGCGCGACACCATGAACTGCA
>DATBAA010000533.1:0-8061 GCA_036271755.1 Myxococcales bacterium
CGGCATCGGGCAGCCGCACGACCTGGAGCGCGCGCGAGAGGCGTTCGAGAAGAGCTGCGACATGGGCGACAGCCGCGGCTGCGCCAACCTGGGCATGATCTCCACCGGCGAGATGGGCGGCCGCGCGGACTGGGCCAAGGCCCACATGGCCAACGAAAAAGAGTGCGACGCCGGCGACGCCTACTCTTGCAGCGAGCTGGCCTTCTTCTACGAGACCGGCCGCGGCGTGAAGGCCGACCGCGCCAAGGCCGACGGCTATTACAAAATGGCCAACGAAGAGTTCAACAAGCGCTGCCAGGCGAACGACGCCGACGCCTGCGAAGCGCTGGCCACCAACCAGGAGCACGGCCGCGGCGGTCCGCCCAACAAAGTATTGGCCAAAGCCTTGCGAGAGAAAGCCTGCGGCATCCACCCCTGCACCGACTAGCGGCCGCCGATCTGTCCCAAGACGCAGGCGCCGGTTTGGTCCTGCGAGCCGCCGGCGTTGCCGCAGACCCCTAATGAGCTGAGTCCGCGAAACATGTCCCAAGCCAGCTGCAGCTCGCGCTCGGTATAGCCTTCGTCCCAGCAGACGCAGCGGGGCAGGTGGGTGCCGATCTGCTCCTGCAGCTCGCAGAGCATGCGCTCGCCGTCCTTGTCCTTGCTCATCGAGACGGTGCCGTGCTGGGCGCACATGCCGTTGGGCAGGATGACCGGCCCCATGACCATCTGGTCTTTGCGCACCCTGCTCTGACAGCCCACGGCGACGACGAGACCCGCGACCGCCAGGAACCTCTTCGCCGTGAGCACGAACTTTACTTGGTGCCTAACGCGGTGGAGCCGCCGCACTGCGCAGCGCCGCCGCAGACCTGCATGCTGGCGGTGCCGCGCATCATCTCGAACGCCAGCTCGCGCTCGCGCTCGGAGAAGCCTTCGTCGATGCAGACGCAGCGGGGAATGTGCGTGCCGAGCTGGTTCTGCAGCTCGCACACCATCCGGTCGCCCTCTTTGTCGTTGCTGAGGGAGACGGTGCCGTGCTCCGCGCACATACTATTGGGGAGGATGACCGGACCCATGGCCATCATCTCTTTATGGACCTCGCCCTTTTTGGCGCAGGCCATCGCAATCAAGAGTGCTGCGGCTGCGAGCAGACGGGATGTCGACATGGATACCTTACCGGTGTGGTGGGTTGGTGAGGGTTCCGAGGGCGGTTGGACCAACGCCCGGCACCGAGCCGGCGCACATTGCCTGGCCGCCGCAGGTGTCGATAGAGCCGCTGCCGCGCAACATCTCGAAGGCCAGCTCGCGCTCGCGCTCGGAGAAGCCCTCGTCGACGCAGACGCAGCGGGGAATGTGCGTGCCGAGCTGGTTTTGCAGCTCGCAGATCATCCGGTCGCCCTCTTTGTCGTTGCTGACGGCGACGGTGCCGTGCTCCGCGCACATGCTGTTGGGAAGAATGATCGGCCCCATGGCCATCATCTCTTTGCGGACATCGGCCTTTTTCGCGCAAGCAATCGCCATCAAGATAGCGGCGGTCGCGATCAAACGTGAATTCGCCATGGATGCCTTCCCCGGCCTTCAATCTTGGATCAGGAGCAGGGCCGTTGGCAACTGCCGCGGCTGCTATTTGGGTGTTCCGAGCGCGCTGGGGCCAGACCCGGGCAGGCTGCCGCCGCACGCCGGCGCGCCGCCGCAAGGATTGATCATGCCGGCCGCGGAACGACCTGCTCCCCAGGCGCTTTATTCCGAAGTAGATTTCGTTTCACGGTAGGAAGGCGGCATGCGATTTCGCGCGCTGCCCTTGCTGCTCCTGCTCGCCGTGGCGCAGCCAGCCAGGGCGGGCGCAAGCTTCTCCTCCTTTGTCGACAGCTGGCTCGATCGGTTCGGACGGTTTCATCCGTCCATCGCGGCTGGCAACGGCCTGCACGCGCACGACGCGGAGCTGGAGGACTTTTCGGCCGCCTCCGTCGCCGCCGAGCTGAAGTGGCTGCGCGCTTCCCGAAAGCAGCTGGACGCGTTCGACCCCGCGAAGCTGACGCCCGACGAGCAGGTCGACAGGCGCATCCTGCAGGGCATCGTCGACGGCTGGGTGCTGGACCTGGACGCCGTTCGCACCTGGACGCGCAATCCCATGATCTACGTCGCGGCCATCTCCGACGGCCTGCACAACCTCATCACCATGGACTCTTCGCCGCCCGAGGCGCGGCTGAAGCAGATCCAGAGCAAGCTGCGGGGGTTGCCCAAGCTGCTTTCGGCCGCGCGCGCCAACGTGAAGTCGCCGCCCAAGGTGTTCGTCGAGCGCGCCGTCGCCATGCTGGGCGGCGTCGAAGGGCTGCTCGAGCACGACCTGGCGCTCGCCTTTCCCGGCTTTCACGATCAGGCTTTGGTCGCCTCGGCGCGCGCCCAGCTCGCCGCGTATCAGAAAGATCTCGAGGCCTTGCCGGCCACCGGCAACTTCGCGGTGGGCGTGGCCAACGTGGAGGCGCGCTATCGCGCCGAAGAGCTGATCGATCTGCCGGCCAGCCAGCTGCTGGTCATCGGCGCGCGCGAGCTGGCGTCGAAGCAGAAGGAGTTCACCGAGGTTGCGGCGCGCATCGACCAGGCGAAGCCCGCCCTCGACGTGTGGCGCGCCGTGCAGGACGATCATCCGGCGCGCGGTCAGCTGCTGCCGGCCGCGCGCGCCGTGGTCGACGAGCTGTTTGCGTTCACGCAGGAGCACCAGCTGATGTCGCTGCCGGCCGATCATCAAATCACCGTCGCCGCCGCGCCCGCTTATGATCTGGGCCTGGCGTCGATGCACTCTTCGCCGCCGCTCGAGCCGTACCCGGTGGCGAGCTTCTACTATGTCACCGACGCCGGCGCCGATTGGCCGCCCGAGCGGCAGAACACCTGGCTGCGCACCTTCAACGCCGCCACCCTGGCCGACATCAGCGCTCACGAAGTGGTGCCGGGTCACTTCGTGCACAGCCTCTACATGCGCAAGACGCCGGGAAAGATCCGCCGCGTCTGGGTGGGCCTCAATCCGTTTCCGCAGCCGTCGTCAGGACAAGATGGCTGGGCCCACTATGCCGAGCAGATGGTCAGCGACGAAGGCTTCAAGGCCGATCAGCCGAAGTATCGCCTGGGGCAGATCGCGGAGTCGTTGACGCGCATCTGCCGGCTCATCGCCGGGATCAAGCTGCACAGCGGAGAGCTCACCGTCGAGCAGGCCGCCGATCTGTTCGAGCGCGAAGGTCATCTGTCGGCCGTCTCGGCCAGGCGCGAAGCCATTCGGGGAACCTATGATCCAACCTATGGCGGCTATGTCCTGGGCAAGATGGCGGCCTTCAAGCTGCGGCGCGATTATCAAGCCTTGAAGGGCAAGGAGTTCAACCTGCGTGAGTTTCACGAGCGGGTGATGACCGACGGCATCTCGCCCTGGTGGGGCCACCGCCAGCTGCTCTTGCCCGGCGACCACGGCGCGGTCCTGGAGTAGCGGCCTCAGACGCCGATGCGGATGAGGTCCAGGAGCGGCTCGTCTTCCGGCCGGGCGACGGAGAGGTCGACGACGCAGTCGAGCATCCACTCTTCTTCTGCTTCCGGTTCGGCCGCGCCGGCGGCGAGCGCCTGGGCTTCGACGGAGTTGGACGCCCGGATCGGGGCCAGCAGCTTTTGCTGTGCCTTGAAGCGCTTCGGACCGTCCGGCAGCACGACGCTGCGATCGGGCCGCCGCGCGCGCGGCGTCACATCCAGCGAGCCCAGCGCCGTCAGACAAGGCTGCAGCTCGGCCTCCAGGTCCGCCGCCGTCCAAGGCGTCCGCAACGCAGCCGCCGCGCCCGCGAAGTCTTTACGGGACAAAGCCAGCAGCAGCCTGTGCAGCTCCATGCGGATGCGGGCATTCAACGCTCGCGGGTCGCGCAGCAGCATGTCGGTGTCGCGCGGCCGCGCCGCCAACGCATCGCGATGGGCCTGTGCCGCCGCCAGCCGCTGCATCTTCTGTTCGGCCGAAGCCTGTGGATCGAGCAGCGCCTCCCACTCGTCGAGCAAGCTCGAATCCGCCGCGCGGACCGTGGCCCGCAAGAACGCCAGCAGGTCGTCGAAGGTCTCGTCGCGCGCGCCCTCCGGCACCGTCTGCAGCAGCGTCTTGTAGGCCTCGTTCAGATAGCGCAGCAGCACGCCCTCGCTGCGCTGCACGCCGTATTCGCGCACGTAGTCGTCGAACGAGCTGCCGCGCTCGAACAGCTCTCGCGCCACGCTCTTGGGCCGCACGTCCTCCGCGCCCACCCACGGGTGCCTGTCGGCGAAGATGTTGAAGCTGCCGTAGACGAACTCGCGCAGCGGCTTGGGCCACTCGACCTTGTCCAGCTGATCGATGCGGTCCGAATAGTCCACGCCTTGCGCCTTCAGCTCGGCGATCTTCTCGCCCTTGGCCCGGTCGAGCTGCGCCCAGAGCACCGGCATCGGGTTTTCGAGGATCGATTCGACCAGCGTCAGGATATCGAGCGCATAGGTTCCTGCGATAGGATCCAGCCGCGGCAGCGTGTCGAGCAGCCAGAGCGCCAGCGTGTGATGAATGGAGAAGTCCGACTGCAGATGCTCGGAGACTTTCAAATGCGCCGCGAGATACGAATTGCCGCGCACGCGCTGCACCAGGCCCGCGGCGATCAGGCGGCGGCTGGTGGCGGCCGCGGTCCGCAAATGAATGCGCTTGTTGCCGGCATTGCCGTGCGAGCGCTGGATCATCAGCACCAGCCGCGCATAGCCTTGCGGTCCGGCGACATCGCGCGCGGAAGTCTCCTGCTCGGCTTGCAATAGGTGCAGCAGCATTCCGTGAGTGACTTGGAAACGCGACTCCAGCGGCTCGGGGGGCTTCGTGCAGAGGCGGTCGAAGGTGGCCCTGTCCCAATGGACATAACCCTTCTCGGGCGGGTTCTTCTTCACTACCTTCTTGCCGGCCTGCTTCTTCTGCTGCAGCTTCAGGTTCTCGATGACGTGCTCGGGAGCCTGCGCGACCACGTATCCGCGCTCGTCGAAGCCTTTGCGGCCGGCGCGGCCCGCCACCTGGAGAAAGTCGCGCACCGTGAGAATGGCGGTCTTCTCGCCGTCGAACTTGCACAGCTGCGTGAAGAGCACCGTGCGAATGGGAATGTTCACGCCTACGCCCAGCGTGTCGGTGCCGCTGACCACCTTCAACAAGCCTTGCTGCGCCAGCCGCTCGACCAGCAATCGATAGCGCGGCAAGAGCCCGGCGTGGTGGATGCCGATGCCGTGCTGCAGATAGCGCTGCAGCTCCTTTCCATAGGGCGTGTCGAAGCGCGCTTCCAGCATCGCTTCCTTCAACCGCAGCTTCTCTTCCTTCGAGAGAAGCTCGACCGACATGAGATCCTGCGCGCGCTCCGCCGCCGCCCGCTGGGAGAAGTTCACCAGGTAGACCGGCGCTTTGTTCTGCGCCGCCAAGGTCTCCAGCGTCTCGTGCAGCGGAGTCTCGGCGTATGTCATCTCCAGCGGCACCGGCCTGTGCGCCGAAGCCACGCGCGCCACCTCGCGATGAGTGACTTGAGCGAGGTGCTCCTCGATGCCGGTGGTGTCGCCGAGCGTGGCGCTCATGAGGAGAAATTGGGTCTTCTCCAAGAGGAGCAACGGCAGCTGCCAGGCCACGCCGCGCTCGCGGTCGGCATAGTAATGAAACTCGTCCATCACCACGCAGTCGGCCTTCAACTTCGCATCCCGCAGGACGAGATTCGACAGCACCTCGGCCGTGCAGACCAGAATGGGCGCCTCGCGATTGATGGAGGCATCGCCGGTGATCATGCCCACGTTGCGCGCGCCGAAGGTGTCGCAGAGGCCGAAGAACTTCTCGTTCACCAGCGCCTTGATGGGGCAGGTGTAGAGTGAGATCTGCCCTTTGCACATGGCCAGGTAGTGGAGAAACCAGGCCACCAAGGACTTGCCCGAGCCGGTCGGCGTCGAGAGCACCAGGTGCTTGCCGGTGAGCAGCTCCAGCAGCGCTTCTTCCTGGTGCGGATAGAGCGTCAGGCCTTGCGCTGCGACCCAGTCGGTGAAGCGAGAGAGGATCTCGTCGTCGGCCGCGCCGGGCGGAAGTGCCTCTAGCAGCATGTTGCGGCTGCTGTTAGCACACAATCAGCCCTGCACGACCGAAAGCCGCGGGACGCAGGCCGCGCGCATCTTGGCGATGACACTGTCCGCGGCCGCCTGCAGACGCGACGCCGGCTCGGCTGCCTCGGCCAGGCGCGAGCTCACGGCCATGCGCTCCAGGCGCACGAGCAGCTCGGTCAGCTCGCTGGGTCCGAAGATGAGCGCGCTGCCGCGAAACTTGTGCGCGGCGGTGGCCATGGCCGCGCCGTCGCCCAGCCGGGCCGCGTCGCGAATCTGCTGCAAGCTCTTGGGCAGCTGCTGCTCGAACACGGCCAGCATGTCGCGGAAGAACTCGAGATCGCCGCCGAAGCGCTCGACGAGGTCGTCGTTGGCCGCCTGCGGGACTTCGATGCAGCTTTGGCCCGACGTCAGCTTCTCGATGGCCGCCAGCAGCTGCTTGGGGCGCAGCGGCTTTGCGATGTAGTCGTCCATTCCCGAGGCCAGGCAGCGCTCGCGATCGCCGCTCATCGCGTGCGCGGTGAGTCCGATGACGGGCAGGTGCTTGCCGGTCTGCTGCTCTCGCAAACGCAACACCTCCGTCGCCTCGAAGCCACCCATCTCCGGCATCTGCACGTCCATCAGCACCAGGTCGAACTTGACCGCCGCGATGGCCGCCAGCGCCTCGCGGCCGTTGCCCGCGACCGCCACGGTGTGGCCGTGCTTCTCCAGCAGCGTCACCGCCAGCTGCTGGTTGATGGGGTTGTCTTCGGCCAGGAGAATCTGCAGGCCGCCGCCGGTGGCGACCGCAGACAGCGAAGGCCGCTCGCGCGCCGGCGCCTGCGAGCCGAGCAGGGCGCGAATCCGCTCTTGCAGCTCCGACTGGCGCGCGGGCTTGGTCAGCGTCGAGAAGACGCCCGCCGCTTGCGCCTGCGGGGCTTCGCTGTCGGCCGCCAGCATCATCAGCGTGCCGCCCGACGCGCCCGCCGGAATGAGCCGCGTCAGCTCGAAGCCGTTCATTCCCGGCATCTGCGAATCAATCAAAGCCAATCCGTACGGCTTGTTGGTCAGCGCGGCCGTCTCGAGCTTGCTCAGCGCCTCCGCGCCGGTGCCGACGACGGTGGGCTGCATGCCCCAGCCGTGCAGCATCTCGCGCAGCAAGACGCGGCTGGTGGAGTTGTCGTCGGCCACCAGGACAGAAACGCCGCTCAGGCCCGCTGGCGGCAGTGGCGCCGTGCTCTCTGCCGGCGCGCCCAGGCTGACGGTGAAGAAGAACGTGCTGCCCTTGCCCGGCTTGCTGGTGACTTGAAGGCTGCTGCCCATCATCTGCGCCAGGCGCGACGAGATGGTGAGCCCCAGGCCTGTGCCGCCGTAGCGCCGCGTGGTCGAGCTGTCCGCCTGGGTGAAAGGCTCGAAGATGGCCTTCAATCGCTCGGGTGGAATGCCAATGCCGGTGTCGCGAATTTCGAACTTCACCGAGGCGTCGTCGCCGGCGCGCGCGGCCAGCGAGGCATGCAGCGTCACTTCGCCCTGCTCGGTGAACTTGAGCGCGTTGCCCAGGAGGTTCATCAGCACCTGGTTGAGCCGCGGGAAGTCGCCCGTGAGCGTGTCCGGCACGTCGGGGTCCACGTGCACCAGGAGCTCGAGCTTCTTCTTCGAGGCACGCAGCGAGAGCAGTCGGCCCAGATCAGAGAGCCGTCCGCGCAGGTCGAACGGCGCGGGGTCCAAGGCCATCTTGCCGGCCTCCATCTTGGAGAAGTCCAGGATGTCGTCGATGACCACCAGCAGCGACTCGCCGGAGGTGACGATGGTCTGCGCGTAGTCGCGCTGCTGACGGTCGAGGTTCGTCTCCAGGAGCAGCTCGGACATGCCGATGATGCCGTTCATGGGCGTGCGGATCTCGTGGCTCATGTTGGCGAGGAAGTCGCTCTTGGCCTGCAGCGCCTTGGTGAGCCGCTCGTTGCCCTTCGCCAGCTCTTGCGCGTGCGCGTGGATGCTCTTGTCGCGGTC
>DATBAA010000534.1:0-5739 GCA_036271755.1 Myxococcales bacterium
CGCGGGAAACCTGCTCTTCCCGACGGTCATCGAGATCACCGACACCGCGGTGGTGTGGCGCAAGCGAAGCTGGTTCTCGCAGAACGAGATGAGCATGCACTTGCAGAAGGTCGCGTCGGTGCACATCGAGACCGGGCTCGCGTTTTCCAAGATCCTCATCGAGAGCAGCGGCGGCGTGGACCCGATTCACAGCCACGGGCACTCGAAGGACGATGCGCGGCGCATCAAGTTCCTCATCGAGGCAGCGCAGACGCAGCAGCTGCCGGCCGCGGCGGACACCGGCCCGATGAAGGTTTGTCCGTTCTGCGCGGAGACCATCAAGCTGGCCGCGAAGGTGTGCAGATACTGCAACCGCGACCTGCCAAAACCTTTGATTTAAACCTTGATCAGGAGAGTCACAATGAACCGGAGAGATGTCTTGGCTGGAATGGGAGTCCTGGCTGTTGCAAGCCGCGCGAGCGCTGAAGAGGCGCAGTGCGCGGCAGAGTGCGATAAGGCGTCAGCGTAGCGGCAATTCGATGATGAAGGTCGACCCCGCGCCGGGGACGCTCTCGGCGCGGACGGTCCCTTTCATTGCTTCGATGGCCTGGCGGGTGACGTAGAGACCCAGGCCAAGCCCGCCGTAGTGGCGCTCGGAGACGGCGCGTTCGTACTTCTCGAAGATGCGCATCAAGGCGTCGGGCGCGATGCCGATGCCCTGGTCCTGCACCGTCACGCGGACGGAGTCGTCGAGGCGTTCGACGCCGACCTGTACGGGCTTGCCCGCGCCGTACTTGATGGCGTTTCCCACCAGCCGCGTCAGCGCCTGCTCCAGCCGGATCAGGTCCCACCTGCCCACCGCGACGCCGCTGGTGTGCAGCGTCAAGGTGCAGTTCATCCGCGCCGCCGCGGGCCGCAGGCGCGTCACCACCTCGTCCGCCACCGACGACAGGTCGAGCGTCTCGGGCTGCAGCGGCATGGAGACGGTTCCCAGGCGCGAGACATCCAGCAGATCGCCCACCAGATCGGCCAGCCGCCGGGCCTGGTTTTCTGCAACCACAAGGTTGCTGATCTCTCGCTCGCCGGCGCTGGCGGCGCGCGCGTCGCGCTTCAGCTGCGAGAGCCGCAAGAGGAGCGGGGTGAGCGGCGTGCGCAG
The DNA here is from genome assembly GCA_036271755.1 of Myxococcales bacterium. Lineage (GTDB taxonomy): Bacteria > Myxococcota > Myxococcia > Myxococcales > 40CM-4-68-19 > 40CM-4-68-19. Next base: position 1,136 of record DATBAA010000534.1, read on the forward strand.
CTCGTGGCTGGCAATGGAGATGAACTCGTCGCGCGTCTGCACGGCCGCGTGCGCCTCGGCGAGCAGCCGGGTGCGCTCGCGCTCGAGGGACTGGCGCTGCTCGCTGACCCGGTTGAGCGCGGCGACGGTGCGCCAGAGCAGGCTGAGCAGCATCAGCGTGGCCAGCGTGGCGTAGACCGCGCCGCCCATTGCGGGCGTGTAGAGGCCGCGCTCGAGGCCGCGCGACTCTACCCAACCCATGAGCGGCAAGAGCAGCGCCGCGCTCAGCACCAGCCTGCGGGTGACGATGCCGCCTTCGTCGTCGCCCAGCATGGTCCGCGCCGGCTCGCGGTCGGGGCGGGTCAATAGAATTCCCAGCGAGAGGAAGAGAAAGCCGAGGCCGGTCTGGAAGGCGGCGCTGGAGAAGCCCAGCGCGTGCAGGCCGAAGGCGTAGGCCGTGAGCGTCACCCAGGCCATGGCCAGAATCGTGATGCAGAGCAGCTGCCAGAGCTTCTTGCCGGACTGCCGGGCGGAGAGCGGAAGCGCGCACGCCGCCATGGTGAAGCCAGCCGCGGTGGTGCCCGCCATGGCGCCCCGCGACAGCGCCTCGACGGCGAGGAGAACGGCGAGCAGCGCCAGCGCATTCGCCAGCCGTTGCCGGGTGGAGCGGATGAGCCAGAGCGAGGCGCCGCAGAGCAGGAAGCAGGCCGCGGTGGTGACCTTCATGGTGGGAAAGCCCAAGAGCGGTGCGATGAGCCCGCCCAGGCCCGTCAACATGCACAAAGCGCCACCCACGGCGGGGGCGGAGAACGCTAGTTTGGGCGCTGCCCTTTCGAAAGCGTTGAGCACTTGGGTCTACTGATGTAAGCCTGTCGCAAAAGCAATCAAATGCGCAAACTGGTTCAGGGAATCGTCGACTTCCGCAACCGCGTCCGCCCCAAGGCGCGCGAGACCTTCGCGCAGCTGGCGCTGGGCCAGAGCCCAGACGCGCTCTTCATCGCCTGCTCCGACAGCCGCGTGGCCATCAACGTCTTCGCCTCCACCGAGCCGGGCGATCTCTTCGTCGTGCGCAACGTCGGCAACATCGTCTCGCCCGCGGCGCCGGACGGGTTGTCGGTCGGCGACGAGTCGGAGGCCGCCGCCATCGAGTTCGCGGTGGGCAACTTGAAGGTGCGCGACATCATCGTCTGCGGGCACTCCAGCTGCGGAGCCATGACCGCGCTGGTCCGCGGACGGGAGAACGTTCGCGCGCCGCACCTCAAGTCCTGGCTGCGCCACGCCGAGCGCGCGCTGGAGCGCGTGGCCGACCCGTCCGGGCCGGGCGCGGTGGATCAGCTGTCGCAGCAGAACGCGCTGCTGCAGTTGGAGCATCTGCGCACCTATCCCATTGTCGACGACGCGCTCAAGCGCAACGCGCTCAAGCTGCACGCGTTCTGGTTCGACATCGCCAACGCGGAGGTGCTGGCGCACGACCCCGCGCTGGGAAAGTTCGTGCCGCTCGACGAGCAGCAAGCCGCGCGGCTGGAGCGCCTCGGGGAGCAGACCTAGCGCGGGTGGCATGCGGATTCGTAGAGCGGGTCGATCTGGCAGGCCTCGGCGAGCATGTGCCGGGATCTCCCGGTCTGGCCCAGCTCGGCGAGAATCTCGGAGAGATCTCTTCGCAGTCTCGCGTCTTGCGGCCGCGCTTCCAGGGCGGCCGCGAATCGCGCTGGATCCTTGGAGATGCGCGCCAGCGCCGCGATCTGCTCGCTGGTGCGAGCCTCTGAAGCCGCGAGGCGATAGTCGCCGTCGAGCTGCGCCTGCGCCAGCAAGCCCGCGAAGGTGTCCAGCTTTGCCAACACCTCCGCCTCCGCCCGCGCTTTGTCTCGCCCGCCGCCGGCGAAGCCGGGCGCATGAAGAAAGAATCCGAAGAGCGCCTCGTGCGCCGCGACTTGCCGCGGCCCCAGCGCGGCCGCCAGCGTCAGCTCACGCTGCACCTCGCCGGCGAGCGAGAGCTTGCGCAGCACGAAAGCGCCGGGAACCTCCTTGGCCAGCGCGATGCCGATGAGCAGGTGCGACCGCCACGAGCTGGAAGCGCCGCGCAGCGTCCGCTCGGCCACGCGCGGGTCGCGCAAATTGTCGAGCTGCGCGGCGCCCAGCGACACGCAGTCGTCGAGATGCTCCAGCGCGGCCTGCGCTTCGCCAGGCCTGCCGTCGGCGAGCACCACCAAGGCCTGCGTGAGCGTCAGCGCGGTCAAGAGCGCCGTCATGCCACCGCCGCCGCGACGCCTTGATAGCCGCCCAAAAGCCAGGCCCACCACGCCGCCATCATGGTGATGTGACCGGCCAGGATGCCGACGTGGCTCCACATCTCCACGCGATCGGAGTGCGCGGAGACATATCGCTTCCAATGAAAGGCTTCGTCGACCAGGCTATATAAAAGACTCAAGCCAGTGAGCACGGCCGCTGGAATGGATGCCGCGCGGCCGCCGCCATAGGCAGCGCAGAGCAGGACGCAGCTGGCGATGCCGCAGAAGATGGTGACCGCGTGGACCAGTCCCTCGGCGCGGCGGATCTCTTCTTTATAGATGGTGCGGTGGCCAATGGCGTCGAGGGCGGCGGCGACGGTGAAGACAGCGGCTCCGCTTGGAACCAGCCAGGCCTCGGCGGGAAAGCGGGCTCCGCGCGCGAGGCCAACCAATAGAAACCCGAGCGTGGCGAAGCAGAGGCCGCTCAAGAGGCCGACCCAGGCCAGATAAACGGCCCAGTCGCGGCGCTGGAACTGCCGGATGCGCCCTGTGTAGATGCGCAGGTCAGAGAGGAAGGACGTCATCGGGGAATCTCAAGACGGTCCGGGGAGCAAACGGCGCGGCCGCGAACGGCTTTGAAGTGAGCACGCATTGCACAAAGGCCTTCAGGACCAGCAGCAGCTTGCGCGGCCCGGACACGACGGCGCGGCCGGCGGTGACATCGCAGCCTTGCGCTTCGACGCGGCGGCCGATCTCCGCGTAGACCAGCCGCGCGGTGCGAACCGCGAGGCCGCAGCGGAAGTCCAAGAACGGAATGGCTTGATCGGCCGAGGCATAGAAACGATCTGCCTCCGCCAGGAGCGCGCGCACCGCCGGCTCTGCGCGCGCCTTCAAATCACCTGCTCCAAGCAATGAAGCCGGCAAGTAAGTGCGGCCTCTGGCAGCGTCTTCCTGCACGTCGCGGGCAATGTTGGTGAGCTGCATGGCGAGGCCCAGATGCGCCGCGCGGGGCAGCGCCCAGGAGTCGCGCACGCCCATCACGTGGCACATCATCAAGCCGACGGTGCCGGCGACGCGGTGGCAATAGAGGAGCAGCTCGGGAAGCGTGCGGTAAGCAGTCCCGCGCACGTCCATGGCCATTCCCTCGAGCAGCTCCTCGAGATAGGCGCGCGGAATTGCCCGGCGCAGCGCGACCTCTTGAAAGGCCGCCAATTGCGGCTCCGGCTGCGGGCGGCCCGCGTAGATGGAGGCCAGCTCTTCGTGCAGGCGGCCCAGCGCGGTGTCGTCGGCGGGGCCTTCATCGATGAGATCGTCGGCGCGGCGGCACCAGGCGTAGACCACGGCCGCATCGTCGCCGACGCCAGGCGGAAGCAGGCGTGCGGCGAGCGCGAAGCTCTTCGATTTCCGGGCCAGGACTTCCCTGCAGGCTTCGACCGTCATGCCGCCGCCTCCGCCAGGTCTCGAGCGACCAGCTCCGCGGTGGCCTTTGCCGAGCTGATGACTCCCGGCAGACCCGCGCCCGGATGCGTTCCCGCGCCCACCAGGTAGAGCCCGGGAATGCGCGGATCGCGATTGTGCGGCCGGAACCAGGCGCTTTGCGTCAGCAGCGGCGCCAACGAGAATGCAGCCCCTTGATAAGCCCGCAGCTGGGAGCGGAAATCATCCGGCGTGAACCAGCGCGTGGTCGCCAGCCGCTCGCGCAACCCGGGCAGGGCGCGCGCCTCCAAGGCTTTGAAGATTCTCTCCGCATAGGCCGGCGCGGCCCGGGACCAGTCGATGGGCGCATTCCCCAGGTGCGGAACGGGCGACAAGACATAGAAGGCGGAATCGCCCGGCGGAGCCAGCGACGGATCGGTCACCGTCGGCGCGTGCAGATAGAGGCTGAAGTCGTCCGGCAGTGAGTTGCCGTGGAAGACGTCCTTCAAGAGCCCCTGGTAGCGCGGACCAAAGAGCACCGTGTGGTGCGCAAGGCCGGGCCAGGTGCCGCGCGCGCCGAAGTAGAGCACGAAGAGCGACATGCTCCACTCGCTGCGCTCCAGCTTCCGCTGCGTCGCGGTATCTCCATATAAAGCAGAATAAGTGTGGTGCACGTCGGCGTTGGAGACGACCGCATCGAACGCTTCCGCGGGGCCAATCCAATGCTTGCCGCCGCGCACCGCGATCTTCCCCACGGCCGTCGAGAGCCGCAGCTCGCCGCCCAGCTCGCCGAACACCTTGACCAACGCCTGGACGAGCGCGCCTGTTCCGCCGCGCGGGAAGAACACGCCGTACGATCGCTCCAGATAGTGAATCAACGTGTAGAGCGAGCTGGTCTCGAAGGGATTGCCGCCCACCAGCAACGAATGGAAGCTGAGCGCCTCACGCAGCTTCTCGTCGCGGACGAAGCGGGCGACGGTG
>DATBAA010000535.1:0-8928 GCA_036271755.1 Myxococcales bacterium
AATCGCGTCGTGTCGCGGAAGCCGCCGGCGGCGAGCTCGGCGGCCAGCCCCGCCTCTGAAGAGCCGTGCAGCGCTTCCACAACCGCGGCAGCCGCGAGATACGGCAGGTGCGAGGCGAACGTCACCGCCTGATCGTGCGCGGCCGGCGTCAGGTCCAAGAGCTTCTCCGCGCCGGCGGACCTCCACAGCTCGCGCACGCGCTGCACGGCCGCAATCCGCGCCGCCGCGCTTCCCCCGCCGGCCGGCGGACAGAGCGCCACCGTGCACCCGCTGAAGAGCGCCGGATGCGCCGCCACGAACCCGCGATATTCGGTGCCCGCCATCGGATGCCCGCCGATGAAGATCACGCGCCCCTGCTGCTCGCCCGCCGCGCAGATGCGCTCCTTGGCGCCGCAGACGTCGGTGAGAATGGCCCCCGGCCGCATGCGCGCCACCACTTGCGGCAGGATGGCCAACAAAGGCTCGGCCGGGACGGCGAGCACGACCAGATCGCACTCGTGCAGCGGCGCTTCGTCGAGCGTCCAGGAGGTGTAGACGGCGCTCTCGCCCACCGCGACCGTCCGCGTGCGCTCGTCGCTGTCCACGCCGACAATCCGGATGCCCGGCCGCGACCGCTGCAGCGACAGCGCCAGCGAGCCGCCGATGAGGCCCAGTCCGACGATTCCAATCCGCTCCGCTTCCATCAAACCAGTCTACTTACTGCTTGGCGTCGATGAAACCACCGTGCTTGGCAAGGAACGCGGGGTAGTCGCCGCCGAAGTCCTCCATGCCGCCGTGGTGGAAGGCGAAGATGCGGGTGGCCACCGCCTCGATCAGGTCGCGGTCGTGGGCCACGAAGATGACCGTGCCCGGATAGTTGGCGAGGCCTTCGCCCAGCGCCGAGATGGCCTCCAGGTCGAGGTGGTTGGTGGGCTCGTCCAGCACCAGGATATTGGGCTTCTCCAGCATCAGCTTGCAGAAGAGCAGCCGCACGGCCTCGCCGCCGCTCAAAGCCTTGGTGGGCTTCATGCCCTCTTCGCCGCGGAAGAGCATGCGGCCCAAAAGCCCGCGAATCTCTTCGTTGCCGGCGCTGGGGTCCAGGTCGTGCAAGTAGTCGAAGCAGGTGGTGCCGACGGGGATGATGGGCTTCACGTCCTGCGGCATGTACCCGATCTGCGCTTCGTGACCCCACACCACCGTGCCCTTGTCGGGCTTCACCTCGCCGAGCAGCGTGCGGACGAAGGTGGTCTTGCCCACGCCGTTGCGCCCGACCACGGCCACGCGTTCGCCCTTGGTGATCAAGGCGCCGAAGTTCTTGAAGAGCGAAGTGTCGTACGCCTTCGAGAGGCCCTCGATGGTCAGGGTCTGCTTGCCGCTGGGCCGCTTGATCTCGAGCTTGATGAAGGGCCGGGCGATGTTCGACTTCTTCATGTCGGCCAGCGACAGCTTCTCCAGCTGCTTGATGCGGCTCTGCACTTGCGATGCGCGCGTGCCGGCCGAGAAGCGCGCCACGAACTCTTGCAGCTGCTCGCGCCGCTTCATCTTGTCGGCGTTCTCCGACTCGATGCGCTGGCGCACGCCGGCCTTGGCGCGCACCATGTCGTCATAGTTGCCGGTATAGGTAATGATGGTTTCGTAATCGATATCGGCGATATGGGTGCAGATGGCGTTCAAGAAGTGGCGGTCGTGGGAGATGACCACCAGCGTTCCTTCGAACTGCAGCAGGAAGTCTTCCAACCAATGGATTGAATCGAGGTCCAGTGAGTTGGTCGGTTCGTCGAGCAAGAGCGCGGTCGGCTTGCCGAACAGAGCATTGGCCAGGAGCGCGCGGACTTTGTTGCCGCCGGCCATCTCCTTCATCAAGCGCGATTGATCGGCCTCGAAGATGCCCAGGCCTTCGAGCAGCGTCGCGGCTTGGGCTTCCGCCGAATAGCCGTCTTCTTCTGCGATCGTGCCCTCTAATTCGCCCAGGCGCGAGCCGTCCTCGTCGGTCAGGTCGGGCTTGGCGAGCAGGCGCTCCTTCTCCTGCATGGCTGCCCAGAGCGGCGCGTTGCCCATCAGCACCACGTCGAGAACGCGCATCTCTTCGAAGGCGAACTGGTCCTGCTTCAAGACGGAGAACCGCTTGGGGCGCGAGACGGTGCCGGTGTCGGGCTCGAGCTCGCCCGAGAGGATCTTCATGAAGGTGGACTTGCCGGCGCCGTTCGGGCCGGTGAGGCCGTAGCGGCGGCCGGGCGGGAAGCTGGTGCTGACGCTCTCGAACAGCTTCTTGCCGGCAAAAGCCTTGGTGACGTCTTGAACCTGAATCATAAGGGGCGCGGGAAATAACACACCGCGCCGCGCCTTGCCATCTCAAGCCTTGGGCGGGTGCTTCTGCAGCTTTCTTTGCAACGTCCGGCGGTGCATCTTCAGCCGCCGGGCCGCCTCCGAGATGTTGCCGTTGCACCCGGCCAGGATGCGATTCAAGTACTCCCACTCCTGCCGGTCGAGCGAGGGCACCTCTTCCACGGGCGGCGGACGTTTGCCCTGCAGCGCGGCCTCGATCTCCTCGGCGTCGGCCGGCTTGTTCAAGTAGTTGACCGCGCCCAGCCGGATGGCCTCGACGGCCGTGCCGATGGTGCCGTAGCCGGTCAGGACGACCACGGCCGGCGGCTGCGGCAAAGCGCGCAGCGCCTTCACCACGTCCAGGCCCGACCCGGCGGTCATCCGCAGGTCGACCACCGCGTAATTGGGAGTGCCCTCGGACAAGACGGATTGGGCCTCCGCTGGAGAGCCCGCCAGCGACACTTCATATCCGCGGCGCAGGAAGGCGTTACGCAGCGCCAGGCGGAATGGCTCGTCGTCATCGACGATGAGGATGCGCATGCGCCCGTCCATAGCATGCGATCAGGCTTCAGGCACGGCGAGCGTCACGCGCGTACCTGAACCTTCATCCGATTCGACGCGCATCTCGCCGCCCTGACGCTCCACCACGTGGCGGGCGAGATAGAGGCCCAGGCCCGTTCCGCGGCCCGGCTCCTTGGTGGTGAAGAACGGCTCGCCGATGCGCCTGAGCAGCGGCTCGGGCACGCCCACGCCGTTGTCGGCCACGGTCAGGCGCAGCTCGTCGCCCTTGCGCGTGAGCGAGATTCGCACGGTGCGCTCGCTCATGCCGTCGGTGGCCTCGGCGGCGTTGTCGAGCAGGTTGGCCACCGCGCGTTCGAAGGCGCGCAGCGGCAGCCGCGCCCGCGACCGCTGCACCTTCGGCTCGATGGCCAGCTGCGGCTTCGGACCGGGCCGGCCCGCTTGCCAGCGCTCGACGGTGGCTTGCAGCACCGGGGCCAGCTCGAACTCCTTGGCCTCCTCGAGATCGGCGCCGCCGCGCGGGGCGAGCATGCTGCCGATGATCTCCTTGCAGCGCCGCACCTGGCGGCGGATCTCCTCGGCCTCGCTGCGGCGGTCGCCCTCGAGCTGCGCCACCAGCTCGCCGGCGAGGATGGCGATGGTGCCGAGCGGCGTGTTCAGCTCGTGGGCGGTGCCGGCGGCCAGGGTTCCCAAGGCGGCCAGACGCTCGGCGGCCTCGGCGTCGGAGCGCGCGCGGTCCAGCTCGGCGCCGCGCTGCCGGAGCGCTTCGCTCATGCGCAGCGAGAAGGTGCAGATGAAGGCCGCCGCCACGCCGAACGCCACCCAGCGGCCGCGCACGTGCAGCACGGCGGCGTTGCCGTTGAGCATCAGCTCGTAGCCGGGCAAAAACTGCAGGCCGCTGAAGGCCACCACGGCCGCGATGGAGAGGAAGATGCTCCAGCGGGCCGGCAGCGTCACCGCGGCGATGGTGATGTGGACCAGGTAGAGCAGGGCGAAGGGGTTCTCACCGCCGCCGGACAAAGCCAACAGCGCGGTCAGCGCGGCGATGTCGGCGAGCAGGCTCAGGCCGCAAGAGCGATCGCTGGGCTGGCCGCCGCGATCGAGCCAGAGCTGCACCCCGAGGTTGCCCAGCGCCAGCGCGCCGCAGACGGTGAGCATGGTCTCGACGGGCAGCGGGCTCTGGAGAAAACGGCCGGCGAGCAGGATGGTGCTGACCTGGCCCACGACCGCGCCCCAGCGCAGCCGCACGATCCAGCGCAGGTTGATCCGCGCCGCGGATTCGACCTTCTCGCCCGCTTGCATGCGAACCATCATAGACTCGGGATGCTTTGGCTACACTCGAAAGTGCTCTCGGCGTCACGCGGGTCGCGCGGGTCACGGGCTTGGATCGCGCGGGCGTCGAGGTGGCCTGCGCCATCCGGCCGGGCGGGCACGTGCTGCAGGTCTCGAACGGCAAGGGCGACAGCTGGGAAGAGGCGCGGGCGACGGCGCTGTCGGAGGCGGCCGAGCTCTGGGCGGCGGAGCGGGTGGTCGCGTCCGAGCTGGTTTTTGGCTCTCAGCGCGAGCTCGCTGTCGAGGCTTGGGCGCCGTCGCCGCTGGTGGCGCCGCGGCTCTGGTCCAGGGACACGCGCATCGCCTGGCGGCGCGGGCAAGAGTTGGAGTCGGGGCGCGAGGTGCTGGTGCCGGCGCAGGCGGTGCATTGCCCGCCGCGGGGTGCGCCGCCGCTGGGGCCGGCGGTGGTTCGCTGGAGCTCGAACGGTCTCGGGGCGCATCCGGTGCGGGCCAAGGCGGTGCAGCACGCGCTGCTGGAAGTGTTCGAGCGCGATCAGCTGGCGCGGGTGCTGCCGCATGGCTGGACGCCGCGGGCGATTCGGACGCGGAAAGTGGATGTCTCGCGGCTGGCGCTGTGGCAGCAGCTTCGGGATGCGCGGCTCGAGGCGCACGTCTTCGATTTGAGCTCCGGGTTTGGCTCCGGGCTGCCGGTGGCGGGCGCGATCCTCTTCGATCTGGACGAGGGGCCGGTGCCGGTGACGGCCGGGTACTGCTGCGCGCTGACGCCCGCGCGGGCGGTGCGCGGGGCGCTCTTGGAGGCGGCGCAGTCGCGGCTGACGGAGGTGCACGGCGCGCGCGAGGACGTGGCGCAGGGCAGGGAGGAGCAGCGCGGTCTGCGCGAGGCGTGCGAGGCGGCCATGCCCTCGAAGACACTCCGAAATTTCCAAGTGAACAACGTTCACATCAAGAGGGTGAACGGCGTTCACCTGCCGCAAGTGAACGGCGTTCACCTGGCCGTCGTCGAGCTGGCCAGGACCCCTCTCTTCGTCGTCAAAGTCTACGCGCCCGGCATGCGCCTCTCGGAGCTCTTGTGATCGTCGCTTTTCTCGGACCTTCGCTGCCGAACGTCTCGCGCCGCGGCTTCGACTTCCGCCCGCCGGCCCGCCAGGGCGACGTCTGGCGTGCCCTCGACGACGGCGCCACCGCCATCGCCCTCATCGACGGCGTCTTCGAGTCTCAGCCCAGCGTCTGGCACCACGAAATCCTCGATGCGCTCTCCGAAGGCGTCCCGGTCTTCGGCGGCGCCAGCATGGGCGCCCTGCGCGCCGCCGAGCTGCACACCCACGGCATGCGCGGCGTCGGCCGGATCTTCTCCTGGTATCGCGACGGCACCCTCATCGACGACGCCGACGTGGCTCTGCTCCACGCGGACGCCGAACACGATTTTCGCCCTCTGACCGTGCCTCAAGTGAACGTCCGCTGGTCGGCCGAACAGCAGCTGTCCCGAGTCGCCGCGAAGAAGCTCATCGAAGCCTCGGCGCGCATCTTCTACCAGGAGCGCACGCTGCAAAGAGTCCGCGAGCTGGCGCCTCCCGGCTTCAAGCTGCTCGAGCTCAAGGCCGCCGACGCCCGCCTCACCCTCCAGGCCGCCGCCAGGGCGAGGCCGGGCTCAGGTGAACAACGTTCACCTTCGTCGCTGGTCCGTCGCGCCCGGCTGCCGCAACTTCAATACGATCCGCAGCTCGCAGACGAAGGCCTGCGCCGCGCGCTCCTCGCCGGCCAGGCGCGCGAGCTCGGCCTGCGCGCCACCGCCGAAGACCTTCGCGCCGCCGAACACCGCTGGCAAGCCCTGCTCGGCGTCCGCGATCGCGCCTCTTTGCTGCGCCGCACCGGCCTGCGCGCGGCCACCGTCGAAGCGTTGAGAGAAGAGCTGGCGCTGGAGCGCCTGATGCTCGACCACGCGTCCCGGATGATCGCAGACGGTCCATCAGCGGACGAGGCCCTGGCAAATGAGCTGCGCCTGCGCGGCGCTTTCGGCATATTGCGCCGATGACCGCCGCCAGCGTCTTCGTCCAAGGTCCCGAAGCATTCGCCCAGGCCTCGCAGAAGGATCTCGACCGGGCTCGCGCCGCTATCGCGCGGCTCAAGTCGCTGCCGCCTTCAATGGAGAGCCTGCGCGCCTGGGACGAGGCCACGCACGCCGTCGCGGACGCCCGCTCCCGCGCTTCGCTGCTCCACTCCGTCCACCCCGACGCCGCCATGCGCGAGGCGGGCGAGCGCTGCGAGCAGGAGGCCGAAGCGTACGCCACCAGCCTCGATCTCGACCCCGAGATCTACGCGCCGCTCTCGAAGCTCGACGTCTCCAAGGAGGACGAGGCGACGCGCTTCTACGTGCACCGCCTGCTGCGCGACTTCCGCCGCGCCGGCGTCGACAAGGACCCGGCCACCCGCGCCCGCGTGCGCGAGCTGCAGGACGAGCTGGTGAAGATCGGCCAGGAGTTCAACCGCAACATCGTCGAGGACGTCCGCAAGATCTCCATCAAGCCCGAGGATCTGGCCGGCATGCCCGAGGACTTCGTCCGCGCGCACCCGGCCAAGGACGGTCTCGTCACCATCACCACCGACTATCCCGACTACTTCCCCTTCATGACCTACGCGAAGTCGGGCAAGGCGCGTCAGGAGCTGTGGCGCACCTACCGGCAGCGCGCGCACCCGAGAAACCTGGAAGTGCTGCAGAGCATGCTCTCGCGGCGCCACGAGCTGGCGCAGCTGCTCGGCTACAAAACCTGGGCCGACTACATCACCGAAGACAAGATGATCGGCAGCTCGCGGGCGGCGTCCGACTTCATCGAGAAGATCGCCGCCGCCTCGGCCGCCCGCGCCGCCAAGGACTACGAGGTGCTGCTCGCGCGCAAGCGGAAGGACACTCCCGGCGCCGAGCGCGTCGACCCCTGGGAATCGGAGATGCTCAAGGACCGCGTCCGCGCCGAGCAGCTCGACTTCGACTCCCAGACCGTCCGCCCCTACTTCGAGCTCAACGCCGTGCTGCAGGGCATCTTGCGCACGTGCGAGCAGCTGTTCGGCATCGAGATGCGCGCGTGCCAGGAGCCGGTGTGGCACCCGGACGTGACCGCTTGGGAAGTGTTCGAGGACGGCAAGCTTTTGGGCCGTTTCTTCCTCGACCTTCATCCGCGCGACAACAAGTACAAGCACGCGGCGCAGTTCGTGCTGGGCGTCGGCGTCGAAGGCGGCCAACTTCCGGAAGGCGCGCTGGTGTGCAACTTCCCCAAGCCTTCGGGCGAGCATCCGGCGCTGCTGGATCATATGGAAGTGGTCACCTTCTTTCACGAGTTCGGCCATCTGCTGCACCACATCTTCGGCGGCCACACGCGCTGGGCAGGCGTCTCGGGCGTGCGCACCGAGTGGGACTTCGTCGAGGCTCCCTCGCAGATGCTCGAGGAGTGGTGCTGGGACGTCTCGGTGCTGCAGCGCTTCGCGAAGCATTGGCAGACGGGCGAGCCCATTCCCAAAGCGCTGGTCGATCGCATGCGCGCCGCCGAGGAGTTCGGCAAGGGGATGAACGTCCGCAATCAAATGTTCTATGCGGCTACGTCACTGCACTTCCATGATCGCGATCCGGCCAGTTTGGATACGACGAGGCTGGGCGCGGAGTTGATGGAGCTCTACACGCCCTTCAGGCACGTGGAAGGAACTTACTTCCAGGAGAGCTTCGGGCATTTGGACGGGTATTCGGCAATCTATTACACGTATATGTGGTCGTTAGTGATTGCGAAGGATCTCTTCGGGGTCTTCCGGCGCGAGGGGTTGCTGGAGCGCGGGCCGGCGATGAGGTACCGGAAGGCCGTGTTGCAGCCCGGGGGGAGCAAGCCGGCGGCGGAGCTCGTTCACGCGTTTCTTGGGCGGGAGGCTTCGTTCGATGCGTTTGCGGAGTGGTTGAACCGGTCGTAAGTCCGGGCGTGGTGGCGGTTCGTTGCTCCTTGGAGTTGGGGTGCGTCACTGGCTGGCGGAGGCTGGTTAGCCCTGAGGTTCTTGGCGTGCGGAGGATTGCGGGGCCTTGGAGGTTTCCTGCTGTCCGTGGGGGAGGGGTTGATGCGCGCCTGGTGCTGTGGTGCGGGTGCCGTGTGGTGACTGGCCTCCTGTCAGGTTTTGGTACTTCGATCACCTGAGGTGAGCGGAGCCCTGAGTTGTTGTGATGACGCTCGGCGGTATTGGCTTTGGGGAGCGCGCGGGGTCGTTGCAGGGGCGGCGGGAGCCCCTGCACAAGCGGAGGCCGAAGGCCGGAGCGCCCAGAAAAAGAGCGATGGAGCTGGTCCGAGCTGCTTGACATCTTCGTCTAAAAATTGTATGCCTTTCAAATGATTCGGCCGAAACAACTTGAGTTGGCGTTGCCCCGGCGTGGAGGCAAACGGGCGGGTGCGGGGAGGCCTCGGACGCGGCCACACCCGGGTTTGATCGGTCCTGGGGTCCGGCATGTGAAGCGGCCGGAGTTTGCTGCGCGGAATCCGCTGCACGTCACGCAGCGGATGGTGCCGGCGGTCGGTCATCTGCGAACGCAGATGCGTTTAGCGTTGATCAAGCAGGCGTTACACGACGCCAGCGGGCATTTGGGAATGCAGGTGGTGCACTTCTCGGTGCAGGGGAATCATCTGCACCTCGTGGTCGAGGCAGAGAACGCGGCGGCGCTCTCTCGGGGGATGAAGGGCCTCGCGGTGCGGGTCGCGGTGCGGCTGAACCGGCTGGCGAAGAGGCGGGGCACCGTCTTTGCGGACCGGTATCACGCGCGGGTGCTGGAGTCGCCGCGGGCCGTGGCGA
>DATBAA010000536.1:0-8764 GCA_036271755.1 Myxococcales bacterium
CAGGTGGGTGAGTTCCTGGCCACGGTGGCGCTGACGCCCTGCCCCACCTGCTCGCCCCGGCCGGTGACCCTGAAAGGCAGGGGAGCGGTCGGCCTCCTCGACGTGAACCCCGCGGCGGTGGACTTCGGCCAGGTGCTGCTCGGCCAGGGCGCGCAGAAGCAGCTGCAGCTGACCAACCTGAGCGACGGTCCGCTGGCGCTCAACACCATCACCAGCGGCTCGAAGGAGATCACCATCTCGCTGGGCACCGCCCAGGCGCCGCTGACGCTCGCGCCGGGCGAGACCATTCCCGCCACCGTCACCTACGCGCCGAAGACGCTGGGCGCGCTGACCGCGACCGGCACCTTCGACGTCTCGGACGGCGCGCCGGGCAGCTTGTCCATGACCGGCACGGGCATCGGCCCGGTGCTGCAGGTGACGCCGCGCTCGCTCTTCGTCGGCGCCACCGCCATCGGCACCACGCGCAGCGGGACGGTGACCGTCACCAACGTCGGCCTCGATCCGGCCACGGTGAGCCCGCTGGTGCTGAGCGGCGTGCGCATCACCTCGCAGGACGGCGCCTGGACGCTGCAGTCCGGGCCGTCGTCCGTGGGCGAGCCGGGCAAGTCGGTGGCGCTGCAGGTCTCGTTCACGCCGCGGGCCGAAGGCACCTCGACCGCGACGCTCTCCATCGACTCGAACGACGGCCTGACTCCGCACATCGACGTGCCGCTGGCCGCGCTGGGCCGCCAGCTGCTGCCCTGCACGCTGAACATCACGCCCTCGGCCCCGGTCGACTTCGGCACCACGCCGCTCTTCCAGACCTCCATCCAAGGCTTCGAGCTGAACAACACCACCAACGACGACTGCATCGTCGGCGACCCCGTGCTGGTCAACGACAGCGGCAACGCCTTCGTCTGGCCGGGCAACGTGGTGCCCGAGGGACGCACGCTGCCGCCCGGCGGCCGCATGTCGGTTCGCCTCGGCTTCGCGCCGCAGGCCGCGCAGACCTTCTCGGGCTCCGTCACCTTCTACTTGAGCAATCGCAACCAGCAGTCGATGACGGTGCCCGTCCGCGGCACGGGCGACGCGGGCTGCTTCTTCCTGACGCCGGCCACCGCCGACTTCGGCCCCAACACCGCCGGCTGCGCCATCCCGCAGGAGACGGTCTTCGCGGTCAACCACTGCAGCGGCCCGGTGACGGTCACGGCCATCAACGACACGGGCGGACCCTTCTCTGCCTCGGCCACGGTGCCTTTCACGGTCCAGCCGCAGACGAATCTGCCCATCTCCATCACCTACAACCCGCCTGGCCCCGGCGATGACGTGGGCGCGGTCTGGGTCACCACCTCTCTGGGCACGCAGCCTCGCGCCGGCCTCACCGGCGGCTCGCAGGCCGCGACGACCGTCGTCGATCAGTTCACGCAGTCGACGCCCAAGGTCGACCTGCTCATCGTCATCGACAACAGCTCGTCGATGGTCGAGGAGCAGGCGGCGCTGCAGCAGAGCCTGGACACGCTCTGGAACCGCATCGCGCTGGCCAACGCGGACTTCCACATCGCCGTCACCACCAGCGGCATGACGCCGTACACGGCCGGCTTCTCGCAGTGCCCGGGCGGCGCGGACGGCGGCGAGGCGGGCCGCTTCTTCCCGGCCGACAATTCGCGGCCGCGCATCCTCACGCCGCAGACGCCCAACGTGAAGCAGGCGCTCTTCTCCAACATCGACGTCGGCACCTGCCACTGGGACGAGCGGTTCTTGGATCCCGTCATCGCCGCCCTGACTCCGCCGCTCATCACCTCGACGAAGGCCCCGGGGACGCCGCTGCCCAACGACGGCAACGCGGGCTTCCTGCGCGACGACGCGCGCCTGGCGCTGCTGGCAGTGAGCGATTCTGACGACGACGCCGACGTGACGAACCCGCCGCCCGTCGCCGACTACGTGCAGAAGCTCTCGGCCATCAAGCACGGGGCGCTCGACCTGGTCTCCTTCTCGGGCATCGTGCCGCTCACGGCCTGCAACACCATCGAGCAGGTGGGGACGCGGTACCAGGAGATCGCAAGGCAGCTGAAGGGAAACACCTACGACATCTGCCAGCTGAGCAACTTCAACGCGCTGCTCGACAACGCGCTGGGCAACCTGCTGCAGCCGCTCAGCAGCTTCCCGCTCTCGGCGCATCCGCGCGACGCGGCGGCCATCGTGGTGACGGTGAACGGCGCCGCGACGAGCAGCTTCAGCTACGACGCCGGTTCGAACCGCATCGTCTTCCCGGCCAATGCCATTCCCGCTCCTGGGTCGACCATCACCGCGAAGTACGAGACGGGCTGCAACTAACCGACTAGTCTCGGCGGCATGCCCCATCTGCAATTCGACCTGAACTTCACGCCGCCCACGGACGCGAAGGTGCGCTTCTCGTCGGCCGTGGTCGCGCACTTCGCCCGGGTGATGGACACCGGCACCGATCACATCGCGGTCAGCCTGCGCTGCTGCGCCACCGCCGATCTGACCTTCGGCCGGGCCACCGACCCGTCGCGGATCGCCTTCATGAACGCCGACCTGCGCCAGGGGCGGACCGCGAAACAAAAGCGTGACTTCGCGCTGTCGGTCATCGACGAGCTGGAGGGTGTCTTCGGCGTGCCGCGGCCGGCCGTCTACGTCATCTTCACCGAGCACGACGGGCCGGATTTCCAGATGCACGACGGCGTCCTGCCCTCGTGGTCCACGGGCGAGGATCCGCTCGCTCACTTACGCTGACGTACAAACGCGCAGCAGCATAAGTCTTGCGCGTACCCTGCGCCGGGGAGATGATCACTCCCGGAATGGCCCTGCCAAGACCTGCATCCCTGCAGGATGTCCTGCACGACCCCGAGCTGCAGCAGTTGCTCGAGCACCCTGAGCACCAGGGCCTCACGCTCCTGCACAGCCGGCAGATCTATACCAATCGCGCGCTCAAGCTTGACGAGATCGCGCTCTGCGGCTTCGACATGGACTACACGCTGGCGGTCTACTCGATGCGCCAGATCGAAGAGCTGGCGTTTCACATGACGCTCTCGCGGCTGGTGGAAAAGCGCGGCTACCCCGCGTACCTGACCGGCCTCAAGTACGACCACGAGTTCGTCATCCGCGGGTTGGTGGTCGACAAGGACTTCGGCAACATCTTCAAGATGGACCGGCACAACCACGTCGGCCGCTGCTACCACGGCCGCCGGCAGCTGAGCCTGGACGAGCGGCGCGCGCGCTACCAGACCAACGAGAAGATCCGCCTCAGCCTGCCGCGCTTCGCCTGGATCGACACGCTCTTCTCGCTGCCCGAGGCCTGCCTCTACGCGGAGATCATCGAGGCGCAGGAGGCGCGCTCTACCAAGGTCGACTACCACAAGCTCTATGATGACGTGCGCGAGAGCATCGACGAGATCCACCGCGACGGCTCGCTGAAGACCGAGCTCCGCAAAGATTTGGGCCGGTATATCAATCTGGATTCAGAATTAGCTCCCAGCCTGCATAAATTGAGATCCGGTGGAAAAAAATTGTTCATACTCACCAACTCACTCTGGGACTACACCGACGCGGTGATGAGCTTTCTCCTCGACGGCCGGCTGCCGGAGTATCCATCGTGGCGCAACTACTTCGATTACGTGGTGGTGGGCGCGCAAAAGCCTGCGTTCTTCGCCGAGCACAGGCCTTTCGTGGAGCTGCACGCAGACGGCAGCATCGCCCGCCCCCAGGCCGACGCGCTCGAGCGCGGGCGCATCTACGAGGGCGGAAACCTCTTCGATTTCGAGAGGATGACGGGCTTCTCGGGCGACCACGTCCTCTACGTCGGCGACCACATCTACGGCGACATCATCCGCAACCGCAAAGCCAGCCAGTGGCGCACCTGCTTCGTGGTCCAGGAGCTGGAGCGCGAGATCGAGTACGTGGACCAGAATCTGGCCGACGTGCGGCGGCTGGCCGAGCTGGACGACCTGCGCACCCGGCTCGACGACATGATCAATCATCACAAGCAGTTATTGAATGCGCTGGACCGGCGCATCGAGCGCGGCGGGCCGCTGCCGGCAGAGGCGGAGCCGCGGCGGCTGCGCGAGAAGCAGGACCTGGAGAAGCTGCGGCGCGCCTTCAAGGCCACGCTGCTCGAGGCGTTCGAGCTGGAGGCGCGCTTCGAGAGCGGCGCCAACGCCTATTGGGGGCTGGTCTTCAAGGAGGGCAACGAGAACTCGCGCTTCGGCGAGCAGGTGGAGGACTACGCGGACTTATATACTTCGCGAGTCTCGAACTTCCTCTACTACTCGCCGATGCAGTTCTTCCGCTCGCCGCGGGCCACCATGCCGCACGAGCGTTCGCCCCTCAAACGGGGTTGATTTCGAGACAGGGACCACCTGTCTCATTTACCTGAAGTCGATTTCAGGCGAGCATGCGCTCGTGCGATTGCCAGTCACTGTCCTATTGGCCATTTTCTCCTTTGCTGCTGCGTCGCAGGCCCTGGGCCCTTCCGGTATCGGCGCGGGTTCGGTGCCGATCAGCGTGCCGATGGGCCCCACGCTCAACCTGCCCTGGGCAGAGCACGGGCGCCTCTCCGAGGTGTCGGGCCGCGCGCCCATCGGCTGGAACCAGGAGGCCTATATCGTTCCGCAGCGGCCGGGCCGCAACCTGGTCCGCTACTTCGACTACGACTGGCGCTTCTACGACTATCTCGACGACGACGGCTCGGCCGGCGTGCGCCTCTACTACTACGATCGCGAGTATCCGGTGACGCGCATCGCGGGCGGGCTCATCCGCGAGAGCTGGCGTTACCTGAGCGACCGCTTTCAATACAAGCCGTCGTTCCGCGTCCCGTACATTCTCTACAACACCTATCGTGAGTTCCTCGAAACCAACGTCTTCCAGGTGGAAGAAGGCGTGCTGGGCGTGACCAGCCCGCAAGACCTGCGCATGACGTTGCCGTACGCGGGCGATCGCGGGCTCTTCCGGCTGGTGTCCACCCACGAAATGACCCACCAGTTCCAGATCCAGAAAGTGGCCGAGCGCGCGGCGACGGCGGGCGTGGAGACGCCGGTCAACAACATGCCGCTCTGGTTCACCGAAGGCCTCGCAGAATACTACGCGCACGATCAGCAGATGGACGCCGAGACGGAGATGTTCCTGCGCGACATCGTCCTCAACCCGCTGGGCGAGTTCGGCTACACCTTCCCGAACCTCGAGGAGGATCGCCCGTCGGTCTACCTCTACACGTACAAGTACGGCCAGGCGCGGCTCGTCTTCCTCTCCGAGGTGTACGGCGAGCGCGTCATCCAGGGCGTGCTCGATCAGAGCCCGCGCCTGATGAGCGGCGGCGGCCGGCGCGGCGAGCAGCGCGAGACCTTCTCCACCCTGCTCGGCCGGGTGGCGGGCGAGACGCCGGCGCAGATGAACGCGCGCTGGCAGCAGTGGGCGCGCAAGCGCGTCTTCAAGAGCTATCTCGACGCCAAGCAGGATCTGCCAGACGTGACCGAGCTGAAGCTGCCCGACGAGGGCGACGCCTTCGTCAGCTCGCGCGACGGCAACCTGATCTTCTACCGCGGCTTCGATCGCGAATCGTACCGCGCCAAGCTGGTGCTCATCGACCGGCGCGATCCCTCCTCGCAGAAGCAGCTGGCCATCGACCAGCGACCCGGCACCGAGAGCTTGCACCCGGTGCTCTGGAACGTGATGGCGGTGGCCGACGACGGCGTGGCCTGGATCTCCCAGTCGGGAGACTCCGACGTGGTCCACTACCGGAGCCTGGAGCGCATCGAGCGGCGCGAGCCCGAGTCGCCGCGCGTGCGCGTGGAGCTGAAGCTGGGCGAAACGCACATCTTCCACGTCGTCAACGACGGCCTCATCGAAGCGCGCGATCCGACGCTCAGCCCCGACGGCACGCAGCTCGCGTTCTACGGCCTCGACCGCGACGGCAAGATCGACATCTACACGCTCAACATCAAGGAGAAGGCGCCGCACGTGAAGCGGCTCACCGAAGATCTCTACGTCGAGCGCGATCTCTCCTGGGGCGATGACGGCATCGTCTACGCAAGCGACGCCACCGAGAGCGGCAAGTACAACCTCTTCCGCATCGACCCCGTGACGGGCGCGCGCGTGCGGCTCACCGACTCTCCGGCCAACCAGCGCTTCCCGCTGGCGCTGCCCGGCGGCGCGGTGGTCTTCTCCAGCGACGCCAACGGCAAGAGCGACTTCTGGTTCCTGCAGAACGGCCGCATCAAGCGCATCACCGACTTCGCCACCGGCCTCTCGCATCCGGGCCTGGGACCGTCTGGCCTCTACGGCATCGCCTTCTACGGCGCGCGCTTGCGGCTCTTCGAGAACAACAGCGCCGAGCTGCTCTCGCTCGACGAGCAGGACGCCATTCCCAGCGCCTATCTGGCCACCGTCGACAAGCCGCTGCCCTTCGGCGACGAGGTGATTCCCTTCCAGAACAAGGTCTACAACCCGTACGCGGTGAAGGACAATTGGAAGGTCGAAGGCGGCGGCGCGTCGATTGGCGGCGCGGGCTTCGGCGGCGCTCCGGTGGGCGCGGGCGGCGTGCTCTTCGCCGACACCCTTCGCGACCGCACCACGCTGGTCAACTTCGCCATCTACGGCTCGTTCAACCTGACCGACGTGCTGGCCTTCTATGTCGACAAGTCCGAGCGGCTCGTCTGGGGCGTGGGCATCTTTCACACCTTCGAGCAAGGCCGCGACACGCAGTTCCCCAGCGCGCAGGCCTGTTACCAGCCTTTGACGGTGCAGAACCTGGGGCAGGCGTGTCAGGTCATCTATCTGCAGACGGAGACGGGCGTCGAAGGACTGCTCTCCTATCCGCTCTCGACCTTCAGCCGGCTCGAAGGCAGCCTGCGTTTGATGGGCGTGCAGCGAAGCTTCTTCGACAACTTCGCCTACGATCGCTTCGGCGAGCCCATCGCCAACCTGCCCACGTCAGACCTCAACCAGATCAAGGGCGCGGACCCTGAAGGAACCGTGCAGGTCAGCTACGGCTGGGACACCACGCGCTATGGCCAGGGCGGCGCCATCGGCGGCACGTCGTTCCAGGCCACGCTCGGCGGCGGCGATCTGCCGACGCGCGGCAGCGATGGGTTCTTCGCCTTCTTCCAGGAAGACCTCATCCAGAGCATCCAGCTGGTGGGGCGCAGCAAGCTCGACCTGCGATTGGCCAGCGGCATTGCCCAGGGCAGCCGCTTCGGACGGCGCTTCTTCCTCTCCAGCTTCGACAACCTGCGCGGCTACCGCTTCGGCGACGCGCGCTTGCTGGGCGACGGCTACTACGTGGGCCAGGCGGAGCTGCAGATCCCGCTCGACATCATCATCCGCTTCGCCTTCTTCAGCGGCATCACCGGCGTGGTCGGCTTCGACTTCGGCGGCGTGGTCGACACCAATCGCGCCAAGCAGGATTACGCCGGCCGGAACTATTCGGCGGTGCACGCTTCCGTCGCCGAAGCCTGGGCGAACCGCACCGCGGACTACGTGCTGGGCGTCAACTTCGGCCTGGGACCCTTCGAGCTGCGCGTGCAGTTCGCGCACGGCGTCGACGTGGGCGGCATCATTCCCGAGACGGATCAGAACGGCCACCCCACCTGGGTGCCCAACATCTCGCTCCACTACGCCTACTTCTGAGGCGGGCGGCCGGCCTGGCGTTGGTTGTCATTGACGCCGCGCGTGCGGAACCTTCGAGGCACACCTTCGAAGGAGATCTGCATGGCGATGGCTTTGGAATGGAACGACGCGCGGCTGCGCAAAGAGACGGCGATGATCGCTCCGCGCGCGGCGCTGGGCGCGAGCATGGTCTACCACGGGCTCGGCAAGCTGAAGGGCGAGGCGCCGCGGAAGACCGGCGAGATGTTCGACAAGGTTGGCCTGCAGCCGGGCAAGCCCCTGGCGGTGCTGGCCGGGGTCGCGGAGGTCTTCGCGGGCGTGGGCGCCATCCTGGGCTTCTGGACGCGGCCGGCCGCGCTGGCGGTGCTGGTGACGCAAGCGGTGGCCATCAGCAAGATCCACGGCAAGAACGGCTTCGACGTCACCAAGGGCGGCTGCGAATACAACCTCACCTTGATGGCTATCGCCGCCGGTCTACTGGTCGCGGGGCCTGGCTTGTTTTCAACCCACGAAGGGATTGAACGGCTGGCGGAAGGCCGGGGCGTGAAGCGGCTCTACCGCAAGGCGCGTCCGTCGGGGCTGCTGCGCTTCATCAAAGCCCTGAAGTAGCTCAGTCGGCTCTCAGCGCAATCAACGGATCGACCCGGGCGGCACGCCACGCGGGGACCCAGCAAGCAAACAGGGCAGCGGTCAGGAGCAGCCCGGCCACCACGGCAAAGGTGGCCGGGTCATGCGCGCCGACGCCATAGAGAAGACCCGCGACGAGGCGGCCCATGGCCAGCGCGCCGGCGAGGCCCAGCGCGGCACCCAGCAAAGCGAGGCGCATTCCCTGCAGCACGACCAATCGCACGACTGAGCCGGCGGCCGCGCCCAGCGCCATGCGCACGCCGATCTCGCGCGTCCGCTGCACCACCGAGAACGCCAGCGTGGCGTAGATGCCCAGCACCGCCAGGAGCAGCGCGCAGCCTGAGAAGGTGGCGAGCAAGATCATCGAGAGCCGCCGCCTCTGCAGCGTGGTCGAGACCGTCTCTTCCAGCGTCCGCGCGCGGGTCAAAGGCTGGCCGTCGAGCTCTCCCTGCAGCGCGTGGAGAAAGGCGGCAAAGCCCAGATCGGTGCGGGCCACCAGCGTCATCTCGACCGGCGGCGCCGGCGCTTGCTGGAGTGG
>DATBAA010000537.1:0-8098 GCA_036271755.1 Myxococcales bacterium
CCACTACGATCAGGTGCAGCAGCTGCGCACGAAGTCCGCGGGACAGCCGTCGCGACTCTATTTTGCCTACTCGACCATCCTCGACCGCGCGGCGTTCGACCAGTGGCGCTCGGAGCACGGCTACATGCAGTTCCAGCTGCCGCAGGGTCAGCTCGCTGAAGCCCGCGACGTCGCGCTCGTCTACGACTTTCCCTCGCGCTGGTGGGGCGGCCGCGTCGCCGGTCTCGCGGACGAGCCCGGCAAGAGCGTCCACGGCGTGCTCTTCGAGATCGCGGGCGCGGACTGGCCCATCGTGCAGCACAAGGAGGGCGCGGTCACCGGCATGTGCATCGAGCGCGAGGTGCGCGTGGGCGACAAGGTCGCGACGGCCTTCACCACCAGCCCGGCGCGCGCCCGCAACGATGGGCCGGTCAGCGACCGCTTCGTCGAGGCGCTGGAGCGCGGAGCGCAAGCCGCCGGACTCCCAGCGGCCTGGGTGCAGTCGTTGCGCGCTACGGCGCGGTGACTTCCAAGAGCCAGCGCACCAGCGGCGCCACTTCGCGCGCGCGCTCGACGCACCAGCCCAGCAGCTCTTTCGATTGGCGCACCTTCGAAGGAATGGCCGGGAAGTCGAGCGCCAGGCCTTTGCGCCGCAGCAGCGCCACGCGCGGATGCTCGGGGTCCACTCCTCTGGGGGCGCGCTTCAACTGCCCGGCCGAGATGATCTGGTAGCCGTCCGCGACGAGCGGCTTCAAGAGCTTGTCCAGCTGCGCGCCGCGCTTCGCGTCCTGCAGCGCCTTGCGATAGCGCACGAGCGCGTCGCCCTCCAGGTGCCACATTCCGGCCGCGGCGCCCTCGTCGGGACCGACCTGCAAATAAAGCGCTCCGGCGGCGCGCAGCGGATCTTTTTCCGGCCCGACCATGATCACGCCGCTCGCGTGATCCTTGTATGGATTCTTGTCCTTCGAGAAGCGCACGTCGCGATAGATGCGAAAGATCTTCGCCGTCAATTCCAGCCGCGGATAGGCCCGCGCCAAGGCAGGCTTCGCCTCGGCGAAGAGCTCGCGCAGCGGCGCGTAGACCTGCTCGTCGATCTCGGCCTTGTGCTCGACGTACCAGGCCTTGTCCTGCCGGTGCGCCAGCTCCGCGATGAGCCGCGCCGCCTTCTTCCCCATTCCCTCGAACATGCGAAATCATATACCGCGTCATTCGCCCATGCGGCGGAAGCGCGCTTCGACGAACATGAAGCAGCCGTGGGCGAAGAGGCCTAGGGCGATGATGGTCAGCGAGGCCTCGCCGTAGGCGTTCTCGCTCAACTTACGCATCGCGCCGCCGAGGCCCACCACCTGGCTGGCGTTGCCTCGATAAGCCGCCAGCACCAGCAAGACGCCGATGGTGCCGTAGATGACGCCGCGGGCGAAGTTGCCCAGCCGGCCGGTCCAGTTGGCAAAGCGTGCCGTGGCTGGCTTCAGCGAGCCGAGATCGAGCAGCGGGTCTACCTTGCCCGTCCATACCTGCGAGAGAAGAAAGATGCCGAAGCCAATCGCGTAGAGTCCGGCGATGGCCAAACCCTCGCGGCCGAACGGGTAGTGCAGCGCCGTCTCCGCCCAGCGGCGGGTGCCGTTGGTTTCGGTCTGGTGGCCGGCGAAGAGCAGCGCGCACGAGGCCGCGAGCCCCAGGTGCACGAGGCCGCTGACGAAGGTGACGAAGCGGCGGAAGAGCCCTCCCGCGCCGCGGCCGTGCGAGTGGAGATCGAAGGCCGCGATCCAGGTCATGCCGACGGCGAACCCGGTGAAGCCCAGCGCGAGGCCTGCCAGCAAGACTTCGCCGGGTCCGACCGACTGAATGGAGTTGAACGTCGTCTTCACGCCGCCGTGAGCGCGCGCGCCGTGGCGATAGATGCTCCATAAGGTGACGAGCCCGATGAGCGAATAGAGGATGCCGCGCGAGATGAAGCCGGCCCGCGTCAGCCCGCGCATCCACGGATGCACCGTCTCGACGCCGGACTTCGCTGCAGCAGAGCCATTCGCCACCTGAGATGACTATCATCAATATTGCCAGCCCAAGCGCAGGTGGAACGAAGGCAGCGGATAGTTGGAGGCCACATCGACCAGGTTGTTGGTGTCGTTCTGCGTCTCCTGGCTGGCGCCGGGAGGCAGCGTCACGTTTCGCGTCGCGCTCAGCTTGAGCTGCGCGCCAACATCCAAGCCCAGCGTGAATCCGGGGCCGAAGGTCCACAGGTAGCCAATCCGCGGCGTCGCGTAGAGCGTGGTCACGTCGATGGAGCCCGACTGCGGACCCGTCTCCGTCGACTGCGTGACCGCCGCCTTGAGCGATTGATGGCCGAACGAGCTGCCGAGGAAGAACGAGCCGCAGAAGGGGAAGATGCGCAGCTCGCCCTCGAAGCCGGTGAACTGATCGAGGCGCACCGTGGTCGGGCCACTCGAGACGCCGGCGGCCGACAGCAGCGGTCCGGCGACGAACGCCGAGAAGTCGCTATAGGAGAATCCTATGAAGAGATAGTCATTCAAACGCGCGTAGATCTCGACGTCGAGCGGCCGCGGCAGGCTGACGAGACCCATCATCGCGCCGACGTGGAACGAAGAGGTCTCGCTCTTCATGTCGAGCCCCCGCGGCGCCTTGATGGGCGGGCCGGCCAGCATCGCCGACTGGGTGGCGGCCGGCGGCGCAGCCTGGTGAAGGTCGTTCGCGGCGCGCTCCTCGGCGCGGGCGCTGATTGAAAGCAGGAGAATGGCTGCAAAGGTCTTGAGCATTCTTGGATTGAACAATGCCGGCCGCAGGGGTGCGCAAGTCACCAATGCGCCACTTCCTGGGCGGGTAGATGCCGCGCAGCCACACGTCAAATCATTGACGGAGTAGCATCCGGCAATGCCCGCGAACTTTACCCGCCGCCGCGACCTCTTCCTCGACGCAGGTTTCACGGATCCGGACGCGGTGCTGGCCAGCCTCGCTTCCGAGGTCTCCGCCATCTCCCAAGGCGCCTGGGACGCCCGCGACCCGGCGGTGCGCCCGGCGTTGCAAGCGCGCGTCGCAAAGCTGCCGCCCGCGCAGCTTCGGCTCGCGCGGTTGATGCCAGAGTGGCTGGGCGCGCGCTCGGGCGATCTGGCCACCGCGCTCTGGCTGGCCCGCGAGGAGCATGGGCCCGCGCTCGATCTGCCCGGCTTTCTCTTCGCCGTGCTGGTGGCGCTCTTGGAGCGGTCGGAGCCCGAGGCGCTGGCCTTCGCCCGCTTCATGCTCGACCTCGAGTTCAATTGGCAGCGGGTCTATACCGACCCCTCGCTGGCCTACGAGTTCCTGCGCGAGCGCGAACCCAACCCGCTGGTGTGGCGGCTGCTCGACGAATTGGATCGCCGCGGCGAGCGCATCAAGGTTCTCGAGCTGGGCTGCGGCATCGGCAACGACGCCTTCGGCTTCTTGCGCTCGCCGCTCACCGACGCCTACCTGGGCATCGACGTCTCGCAAGAAGCGCTCGACGGCTTCGCGGCGCGCGCCGCGCGGGAGAAGCTGCGCATCACGCCCAAGCTCCTGCAGGGCGACTTCTTCACCGCGCTGGAGAGCACGCCCACCGTCTTCGCCGGCGCCAACGTCGTCTACTCCTATTCGAGCCTGCACTACTTCAACTCACAAGAGCTGGGACGGCTCTATGCCTTGGTGCGCTCGCTCCTGGGCCCGCGCGGCTACTTCGCCTTCGGCATCAAGGGCAGCGGCTCGGTCTGGGAAGGCCAGGGCCTGCCGCTCTACCGGCCCGACGTCTGGGTCAACCTCGACGGGCAGTCGCGCTGGTTTCCCTCTCGCGAGGCGCTGCAGCGGCAGCTAGACCAGGCCGGCTTCGAGATCCGCTTCCACGAGATGCACGACCACTGGGGCTACAGCGAGCTGGGCCGCCGCGACGTCTTTCACTTCGTCCTCTGCTCCCCGAGAGCGTGAGGGTAGGGAAACCCTGGCGTGGGCTCGCAGGGGACGGTGCTGTCGAAGTCGCGCAGGTCGAGGATCGTACGGCCTGCCTCGTTGAGAATGAACGTGTCCGCCAGCCGGTGCCCCCAGCGCAGGTCGCGCGCGTCCCAGGTGTGCGAGGCGTGCACGACCTGACCGGAGATCGAGTCGGTGCCCAAAAGCGCGGCCTCCAGATCCCACTTCGCGGCGGCGAAGGTCTCGGGCGTGAAGCCGCGCAGCGGGCTGTCCCCGTCGAGGGCGTGCATCACGGTGAAGCCTCGCGTCAGCGCCGGAATGCGCGACCGCCGCAGCTTCAGATCATAGCTGCGCCAGAACTCGTGGCCTTCGGCGCTCTGCTCGGGCCGTTCGGCGGTCAGCGTCACCTCGACTCCGGCCACCAGCTCGCGCCGCTGGTTCGTGATTTTGAAGGCGAGCGTCGGCACGCCGTCGAAGACGAAGACGACCGCCGGCGCCGAGAAGCGCACGCGCACCTTGGGCACCGAGAACTTGGCGAAGGTGAGCCCGCCGGCCATGGCGATGAGCAGGATGCCCAGCATCGATTCGAGCGCGACCAGGATGTGCGCGCCCGTTCCCGCCGACGACATGGCGCCGTCGCCGCCGGTGCCGAGGATCTGCACGCTGAACCAGAACGCGTCGGCGAACGAGCCGGGCCGCGCGTTGGCGACGCCACCGGTGAGGAAGTAGCCGCACGCGAAGGCGACATTGGCCACGAAATAGAGCGCGATGTAGGCGAGCAGCACCTGCGTCCACGAGGAGCGCAATAAGAAATGATAGAGCGTCGAGCTCGGACGCGCGCCGCGGAACAGCGCGCGGTCGTTCTGCTCCTGGATGCTGCGTGCTCTGGTCGGCGTTTTCATCATTGGCCCGCGCAATCTACTCCGCCAGACGGCGACCCCAATAGATCCAATGCGGCGGCCGGCCGTTCTCAGGACAGAGGAGAAGAGCCCATGTTCCGACTGCCCATTGCCCTTGCGATTGCTTGTATGTCTGCACTTCCCGCCCACGCCGAGCTGCGGCCGCGCACCGGCCCTTACGAGCTGCAGCTCCTCGTCGAAGGCCAGCCGGCGCGCAGCTTCCCGTCGCGCGGCGATACCTGGGTGCTTGGCCAGCTCGGGCAGCGCTACACGCTGCGCATCGTCAACCGCTCCGGACAGCGCGTCGAGGCGGTTGTCAGCGTCGACGGCCGCGATGTCATCGACGGCCAGCCCGCGGACGTCGCCAAGAACGGCTACCTCGTGCCCGCGTGGGGCAGCGTCGACATCGACGGATGGCGCATCTCGCACGAGCAGGCCGCGGCGTTCCGCTTCTCGAGCGTGGCCGCTTCCTATGCGGCGCGCACCGGCGCGGGCCGCGAGGTTGGCGTCGTCGGCGTCGCCGTCTTCCCCGAGAAGCGGCTGCCTCCGCCGCCTGCCGTCCGCGCTCCGCAGCGCCTCGATGCGCCTCCCGCTCCGCCTTGCTGCGGAGAGCCGGAAGACTCTTCGGAAGGCTCGACGCTCGGCTCCTTGCACGACTCTCGCGCTGCCCAAGGCGCGCCGCAGGCCTCCGCGCCGGCGACGCGAGCTTTTCGTGAGGCCGACAAAGCCAAGGACGATCGCCCCGGTCTCGGCACCGAGTACGGCGAAGCGGTCGCTTCGCAGATCCATGAAGTTCAGTTCGAACGCCAAAGCCCGCGGCCCGCGGCAACTCTCGGCTGCCGCTACAACGACCGCGCCGGCCTGCTCGCCATGGGCATCGACGTCGACCGCGTCGCGGAGGCCCAGCTTCGCCGCACCGCCGAGCCGTTCCCCGGCGTCGACCGCCAGTTCGCCCCGCCGCCTCCGGGCTGGCACCCGTAGCTGTCGAAGCTCGAGCGCCCGTGTCGCGAGATCCGGGCGCACGAGCTAGAGTGCGCGCATGCCGAAACCGAGAGCGATGACAGAGCTCAAGACCAAGGCGACGCGCGCCAGCGTGGCCGGCTTTCTCGACCAGGTCGAGGACGAAGGCCGCCGGGTGGACTGCCGGGCCCTGGTGAAGATGATGAAGCGCGCCACCGGGGCCGAACCAAAGATGTGGGGAGCGAGCATCGTCGGCTTCGGCTCCTGTCACCTCAAGTATCCAAGCGGCCGCGAGCTGGACTGGTTCCCGATTGGATTTGCCTCGCGCAAGCAGGACCTGACCCTCTATGGCCTCCTGGGCGAGGACGGCTCGAGCGTGCTCCTGGAACGGCTCGGCAAACATAGCCGCGGTAAGGGTTGCCTCTATATCAAGCGATTGTCGGACGTAGACGCGGGCGTTCTGCAGCGGCTGATCGATGAGGCGGCCCGCGCGGAGGCGAAGGCCGGCTCGTAGCGCGTGATTTCAAGACCTCGAGCGCAGACGTCGCCCATTGGTTTCGTCGTGTCCTGCAGCCTGGCTATCGCCTTCGTGCACCAGCACCAGCACTTCTCTTCACGCATTCCGCGATGAACCGCGCGAACGGTTCAATCTTCTGCTCGAGGCTCGCGGCGTCGAGCGCGCGAAGGTACTTCTCGCGGTCTTCGACGCGGATGACCGTCCACGGATACCCGCCGGACGCGAGCATCGCGTTCATGAGAAAGCGCGCCACTCTCCCGTTCCCGTCGGGGTAGGGATGGACGTAACCAAACAGCCAATGCCCGAGCACCGCACGCACCGAAGGCTCCGGCTCGGTTTCGAGCAGGTCGAAGAGCGCGGGCATGGCGTCGCGGACAGCCTCCCATCGCGGCGGCACGTATCGCGAAGTCCGAAGATAGACGGCATCGTTCCGATATCCAGCCAGGGCTTCGGCGGGAAGCAGGCCGGCGACGATGCAGGGCTCGAACAGCTCGCGGTACCAACCGCCGTGAGCTCCTCGCACGACGGCGCCGGAGTTCTTTCCCCGGAGAATTTGCGACGCGCTCTTCTTCACCAATTGAAACGTCTGCCAGTAGCCGCGGGCGGCCAGCGCGTCCCGGCTCTGCCGGTCGGCCTCATTCCGCTGCGCATCCCAATTGCCGCTGGCGACGCGTTCGATGAGCTCGGGCGTTACGCGATAGCCCTCGATGGAGAGGGAATTGTAGGCATCGCTCTTGTACGAATGATCTGCCTGCTCGAGCCACGCCGCGGAATCGCGGGGAAGTCCGGGTGCCGGTGGAAACACCGCCAAGACTTCACTCCGCAACGTGCGCCACATGGCTCGAAGCCGGGTGACGATTGGCGGCACGAATGAACGACCAGCTTCGAGCTCCTGTTTCTCGTCGAAGGGGTCGCTCTCCCTGACATCGCTCCCGGCGGCCTTCATCGCGACGAGGATCTCGTCCGCGAGGCGGGGGTTCTTCAAGCGGCGAAAGGCCCCGGCGAGGCGTCCGGCAGCCTGCGCGCGTCCGCCGGCGAGCAGCGGGTGGAGGACCTCCGAGGCGTCCCGGATCGATCGCAAAGCCACTTCCGCCTCGATCGGATTCCGCACGAAGAACGCCTCGGAGACACGCGCGAGCGCCGCTCCGGGAGCGAACATGCGGAGGCCGTCTCGGACGGTCAGCTCGGCGCCGGGAGGCATCTCCTGCACGAGCAAGTCGTAGACCGATGAACCGAACGGAAGCTCTATAGAGTTGTTGGTGCCGAGCGGGGAGTAGACGACGACCTGCAGCGGGGTGACGGTGCTCTCCGCGAAATGCTGGAGAGATTGCTCGGGAGATAGGTGCCAGCGATCCCCGAAACGCTTCTCGCAATAGCGTGCGCAGAATTCCCAGAACGAAGCATGCCAAGGCGTGCTGTCGCCACTTTGCGTCTCGGGGCTGCTGGAGAGAAGCCAGCCTTTCAAGGCTTGCTGGAGAAAGCCGGCTTTCAGGAGCCGTTCGCGGTCGCTGCGAGACAGCTCGGTCGACTCGAATACGCGCCGTCCACCCGTCTGCAAAGAGTGGAGGTGGGTCAGGGACGCAGCCAACCGCTGAGCAGGTGGAACTCTAGAAGGCACCTGGCAAGTGTATTCTGCCGGTTATCAACAAGTCAAATATGCTGGTCATGTTCAAGTGCTCCACGCTGTGTATTTACGAGTCGATTCGGTGTAGGTGCATGACCGGAAACCCACATCCACCCCGGAGGAGGCCTTCTTCACCCACCCCGGAAAGTGGCAGGATTTTGCTGGATGTCCCGGCAATCGACCACCGAT
>DATBAA010000538.1:0-3734 GCA_036271755.1 Myxococcales bacterium
AGCGATCGCCTTCCCGGACCACGTGAAAGGTCTGGCCCGGCCCGCCGTCGGGGAGAGCCGTCTGCACCTCTGCCGAGTCGGCAGCCGATTGCACCTGGGTGACCTTCACCTCGGCGCCTGGAATGGCTCCGGCGAAGAGCATGGAGCGGCCGTCGCCCGCGTCGGGGCGTGCCACCGCCGCCAGCTGATTCGCCTGCTGCTGCGTGCGGGACGAGAGCAGCGCCCACGCGCCGGCCGAATCGCCGCGCTGGATGGCACGCGCGAACTCCTCCACCGCCTCGGACGGACCGGCCGCGCCCGGCGGCGGCGGCGGCTTCGGCGCGCAGGCCAGAAGACCCAGCAGGCAGAGCCACTTCATCGAGCGCCGACCAGGCCTCGCACCGAGGCTGTGAGCTTCTGCGGGTCGTAGCCGATGCCGTCCTTGAAGACGACCTCCACCTTCTCTAGATCTGCGACGTTCTTCGACGGGTCTCCGGCCACCACCACCAGGTCCGCGTCCTTGCCGGGCGCGATGCTGCCGATGCGATCCTGCGCGCCCAGCCACTGCGCGCCGTTCAACGAATGAATCTTCAAAGCCTCCAGCGGCGTGAAGCCCGCGTCGACCAAGAGCTCGACGTCGCGCCAGTCGCCGTAGCCGGCCAGGGTGGTGCCGTTGCCGGTCGGGTCGCAGCCGGCGATGAGGAGCCCGCCCGCCTTGGCGAAGCGGCGCTCGAACTCCATCTCCAGCTTGACGATGGGCGTCCACATGGCCGGGTCGCGGCCACCCGCGTGGCCGGCGAGGATGCGCGAGCGCGCGTCGGGCGCCAGGGCTTCGAGCACCGCGGGCGTCAAAGCGCGCTTGAAGCCGCGCTCCGTGATGGGGTCGAACACCGCCAGCGTCGAGGTGAGCGCGACGTGCCGGTCGACCAGCTCCTTGATGAGCGCCGCGATGCGCGGGTCGTCGGGCGACATCTTGGAGAGCTCTTCATAGGCGGCGCGCGGGTCCGGGCAGGCGTCGAGCTTCTTGCCGCTGAAGAACTCGGTGTCGACGATGATGCCGTGCTCCAGGTTATCGATGCCCAGCCGCGCCGCTTCGGTAAAGCCAATCGAGCAGAGATGGCCGGTGACCTTGAGCTTGAGCTTGTGCGCCTCGTCGATGGCCGCGCCCAGCTCGGCGCGGGTGAGCGTGTTGTAGGCCTTGAAGCTGGTGGCGCCCTGGCCGGCCCAGAAGCGCACCGTCGCCCGCGCGTCCTCGGGGTCCTTGATGGCGTGCATCTGCAGCGCGAACGAGCCTTCGCCCTCGAGGTACGGCCCGGTGATGTGGATCTTCGGCCCCGCCTCCAGACCCTTGTCGATGTTCTTCTTCAGCTCGAGATCGCTGTACGGCTCGATGCTGCCGGCCGTGCGGATGGTGGTGACGCCCGCCGCGAGATAAAGCCGTGGAAAGCTGCGCGCCATCTCGCCAAAGATGGCCCCGCCCACCGGATAGAAGAGGTGATCGTGCATGCCGACCAGCCCGGGCATGACGGTGCGGCCGGTCAGATCCAGCTGCTGCGCCGAGGCAGGGCAGGTGGCGGCGATCTTCCCGCCCGAGATGCAGATGGTCTGGTCCTCGCGCGGCGGCGAGCCGGTCCCGTCAATGACCCGCACGTGCGTCAGGGCGAGGGCTGGCGCCTCGTATTTGACGAACGGCTGAACGGCAGCGCTGGCGGCAATCAAAAGAGCAATCATCGCCGCGCACTCTACGCATCTCCGCCAATCCGCCAACCCCAATCACCGCCAACTGTCTCCAAGAGAGGGAGCTATTTGCGGCGGAGGTCGCGCCAGTCGCGGCCCGTGCGGTCGGTTGCGATGGCGGGCTCGGCGACCGAGGGGTTGGCGTAGCGGGCGCGGAAGACGGGTTGGCCGGTGACCGCGTAGCGGCGTTCGCGGGTGGAGAGGACTTCTGGCGCGGCGTCGGGAAGCTGGACGAACCCGGCGTCGAGCCAGGTCTGCGAGGCCTCGCGGAAGTAGGCCGGCACATCCGTGCGGAAGTCCACCTCGCCGCCCTGCGCCAGCAGCTTGCGAAATAGCGCGGCCAATTCGACGTCGATCATCCTGCGCTTATGGTGTCTCGTCTTCCACCACGGGTCGGGGAACTGCACATGCACGGCGGCCAACTGGCCTTCGCGGAAGAAGCGCGGCAACAAGAGCTTGGCGTCGCCGTGGATGACGAGCAGGTTGCGCAGCCCCCGCCGCTCCGCCCGGCCGCGGATGAGCTCGCAGTCGCTCCGCCGCGATTCGATGGCCAGAAGGTCTCGCTCCGGATGCAGCCGCGCGTGATCGAGCGCGAACGCTCCCCGGCCCGGTCCCACCTCGACCTCGAGGGGCGCTTGCCTGCCGAAATCCCTCTCCCAGTCGGGAAACGCGTCCGATGGTAGCGAGCAGCCTTGGAGCATGGAGCCGTCTACCCATCCTTGCCAGCCCGCACAAGCTGTGGTTTTAAAGCCTGCTCCCCTCCTCTGGAGGCTTTCACCATGTGGCAGCGAATGCAGCGCGCGTTCCGTTCGATGTTCGGCTGGATGATCTCGGCCGCCGAGAACCCCGAGCTGATCCTCGAGCAGAACATTCGCGATCTGAACGATCAGGTCCCGAAGATGAACGAGTCCATCGCCATGGTGAAGGCGAACGTGACCCTGCTGGAGAAGGAGAACCAGAAGTACAAGAACGACGTCGTCGAGCAGACCTCCAAGGTGAAGGCCGCCATCCAGGCCAGCCGCGACGACATCGCCACCACCTACGCGACGCAGCTCCAGACCACCAAGGCCGCGCTCACCCGCAACGAGCAGCAGCTGATGGGCGCCCGCCAGGCCTTCGACAAGGCGATGCAGGTGAAGCAGGCCTTCATGCGCGAGAAGGACCGCAAGACGGGCGAGGCCATGCAGGCCCTGCGCGACGCGCGGCGCGCCAAGTGGCAGAGCAAGGTCGCGGACGCCATGGAGTCGTTCCAGGTGGCCGGCATCGACGCCACCCACGACGAGATGCTGCAGAAGATCCAGGAGCAGACCGCGGTCAACGAAGCGCGCATGGACATGGCGCTCTCCAGCGTCGACACGGCGGGCGTGCAGATCGAGCAGGAGGCGGAGAAGATCCGCGCCAACGAGCTGCTCAAGCAGTTCAAGCAGGAGATGGGCATGGAGGCGCCGGCGACGGACGCCGCCGCTGGCGACAAGACCTTGGGCAAGAAGGTCGGCGTACAGTAGAGCTCATGGCAGACGACGGCTACGTCAAGGACGCCTTTCTCATGAAGCCCAACCTGCTGGGGTTGGGCCTGGGCGTGGCCGCGTCGGTGGTGTTGCCCTTCAGCGGCTTCATCTTGCTGGGCGTGGCCGCCGCCGAAGGGCTCTACCTCACCTCGATGAGCAAGAACCCGCGCTTCCAGCGGATGGTGCGTTCACGGCGCGGCCGGTAGGCGCATGCGAAAGCACCGCGCACTAGCGCTTCTTCTGCTGGTCGCGGGCTGCTCGCGCTGCGGGGAGAAGAGCGCGGCGTCGGCGGAGGAGCTCTTGCCGCTGCAGGTGCCCGGGGTCATCGTCACCGCCCCGCTCGCTGCTCTCTCGGGCCATCTGCAGGCGCTGGCGGCCCGGGCGGAGTCGCTGCCGGGCGGCGAGCAGCTGGGAGATCTGCGCAAGGGCATCACGGCGCGGCTGGGGTTCGACCCGTTCACGCGCGAAGGATTGCTCGCGGCCGGCATCGACCCCGATCGCGCGGCGGCC
>DATBAA010000539.1:0-5550 GCA_036271755.1 Myxococcales bacterium
TTGCCGGCCTTCGAATAGAGGTCGGTCGTGTACGCGTAGAGCGGCGGCTCGCTGATGATGTTGATCATGCCTGAGCTCAAAGACGGAATCAGGTCGGTCGACGAGAGCACCACCGGCTTGAAGCCCGCGGCCTTCCACGCCGCCTCCGAGCCCGGATCGCCGTTCCAGGTGAAGACCTTGCCCTTGCCGAAGTCGAGCGGCGTCTTGTACGGCTGGGTCGAGAACAAATAGACGAAGCCGACCTCGCCCCACTGGATGGCGACGTACTTGTTCTTCTCCAGCGCGGCGTTGAGCTTGTCCACCACCTTGGCGTGGACGTAGTCGTACTCCTCGTACGAATCGATCAGGAAGGGAATGTCCTCCACCTGCGGCTCGGGCGTGATCTCGTGCAAGCCCACGGACGTCATGGACGCGCCCTGCAGCTGGCCGATGGAGATCTTGCGGATCATCTCGCCTTCGCTGCCCTGCGTGCCTCCGGCGTAGATCTTGAGCGTCACCTTGCCGCCCGACTCCTTGGCGAAGTCGGCCGCCATCTGCTGCAGCAGCTGGTGCCAGGTGGACCCTTGCGGCGCGAGCGTGCCCAGCTTGATGACCGTCTGCGCGTTGGCCGCGGAGCCGGCGAGTAGGAGAGCAAGTGCAAGTCGTTTCATGTTTGGCGATCCTCTAGTCGGAGAACACGTCGTCGACGTGATCGAGAAGGTATTGCGCGCGCCGTTGCGCGAGCAGGTTGGCGAGCCGGTTGTTGCGCGCCTCGGGCTTGTCCACGTCGAACGATGCGGCCTGCTTGAGCAAACCCAGGTACTGCTTCTTGTCCTGGGCAGGCGCGGCCACCTGCTCGGCATACGTGACCAGCGGCGAGATCTTCACGCCGTTCGAGAGCACCATCGCCTTGTCGAAGTGCGCCTTCTGCTTCTCGGGCGTGGTGCCGGCAGGCCTGGAGGGGTCGAAGGTGATGGAGAACTCGTGCAGCGCGCCGTGATCGTAAGCTTCGTCGAGCGCCAGCGCGCGGTCGAGCATGGCGGAGATGATCGGCAGGTCGCCCACCAGGGCCAGGTCGCGCTTGTTGGCGGCGATGGCGGCGGCCCAAGGCACGAGCGTCCAGTAGACGAGCCCGACGTCTTCCTTGGTGACCTTGGCCAGCGCCGCGTCGCGCTCCTTGCCGCGCAGCTGATCCTCGGTGATGCCGTGCGCGATCTTCAGGCCGTCGAGGCCGTATTGGCGGGCGCGCAGGTAGAAGCGGCGGGCCCGCGCGATCTGCTTCAAGTCCGGATTGGCCTGCAGCTCCGCCGGCTGCTGCACGAAGCCGTAGCCGTATTGGGTGAAGCCGCGCGCCATGGCCGTGCGCAGGCCGGCGTCGTCGGGCAGCTGGTCGGCCAGGCTCTCCATGGTCTTGAGCGCGAACGGCACCGCGTCGCTGACGAACTCTGGGTCGTCATCGCGCGCGAAGGCGCCTCCTTCGCCGTTGTCGGAGAGCGCGCCCGCCACTTTTGTCAGCGCGTAATGAGTGGGCGAGCAGGCGGCAGCCAGAGCGAGGAGTGGGACGAACTTGATCGGGCGCAAGATGGCCGCAAGTGATATTGACGCTGGGAAAGAAGTCAACCCATCCGCACACCCGGAGTCGACTTGGCAGATCTTGCCGCGCCGTCCCCCGCTGACATCCAGCACGTCGCAGGCGCGCCCACTCAGCCCGGCCAGGGCACGGAGGGCTCGCTGGTCGAGCGCGCGCTCCTGGTCGCGGTCGTGCTCACGATGGTCACCTTGCCGACACTCGAGACGATCGTGCGCCGCTTCA
This sequence comes from Myxococcales bacterium, assembly GCA_036271755.1. Classification (GTDB taxonomy): domain Bacteria; phylum Myxococcota; class Myxococcia; order Myxococcales; family 40CM-4-68-19; genus 40CM-4-68-19. The sequence continues at coordinate 1,793 of DATBAA010000539.1, forward strand.
CCGGCGCGGGCGTTCCGGGCGCGGCGGTCTACACCACGCACCTGACGCTCTGGGTGGGCTTCCTCGGCGCGCTGCTCGCCACCGCCACCAACCACCACCTCGCGCTCTCGACGGTGGAGATGCTGCCCAAGGGCCGCATCCAGGACCTGGCCCGCAGCTTCGGCGCGGCGGTCACCTCGCTGGTCTGCGCCATCCTCGCCTATGCGTCGCTCGATCTGCTGCTGGCCGATCGCGGCCGCATCGACACGCTGCCGCTCAAGGTGATTCCGGCTTGGATCCTGCGCTGGGCCATTCCCATCGTGCTCGCCGGCGTGGCCGCGTGGCGCCTTCGCGCTTTCACCAAGGAGAAGCGCGCGTCGATGATCATCGGCCCCGTCGTGCTCCTGGGCGCCGCGGCCTTCTCGCGCTACGTCGCCGCCGATCTTCTCTCGACGCCGCCGGGCGGACTGCCCGAGTGGTGGTTCGAGATCATCATGCCGGTGGGCTTCGCGGTCATGTCCTTCCGCGGAGCCAAGGCCGCGCCTGGCCGCGGCGGCCGCTGGTTCGCCTGGGCCTTGGCCCTGGCCGTGGTTCCGTTTGCCATCTCTCGCTTTGCCGACCTGGGCGGGCATGCGTTTCTCCCCGCTCCGGACGGTCCGACGCTGCTGCACGGCCACACCGCGCTGCTCGGCTGGCCCGGCTCCATCTTGCTCTTTGGCTCGTTTCTGCTCGGCGCGCCGGTCTTCGTGGTCATGGCCGGCTTCGCGCTGTTGCTCTTCTTCCTGGCCGGGACACCCGTCGCGTCGGTGCCCGGAGAGACGTTCCGCCTCGTCGTCTCGCCCACCCTGCCCGCCATTCCGCTGCTCACCGTCGCGGGCTACATCTTGGCCGAAGGTGGAGCGTCCAAACGCCTGGTGCGCGCCGCGCAGAGCCTCTTCGGCTGGATGCCGGGCGGCCTCGCGGTGGTGGCCGCGTTCGTCTGCGCGCTCTTCACCACCTTCACCGGCGCGTCCGGCGTCACCATTCTCGCGCTCGGCGGCATCATCTTCCCCGCGCTGGTGAGCGAGGGCTATCCGGAAGGGTTTTCGCTGGGCCTCGTCACCGCTTCGGGCTCGCTGGGCCTGCTCTTCCCGCCTTCGCTGCCGGTGATCCTCTACGGCGTGGTCGCGGGCGTGGCCATCGATCGCCTCTACATCGGCGGCGTCGTTCCGGGTCTGCTGATGGTGGTGCTGGTGGCGATCTACGGCATCATCGTCGGCATCCGCAGCAAGGCGCCGCGGCCCAAGTTCAACGCCTCCGAGGCGGGCAAGGCCGTGTGGGGCGCGAAGTGGGATCTGGGCCTGCCGCTCCTCATCGTCGTCTCGGTCGCCAGCGGCTTCGCCACCATCGTGGAGTCGGCGGCGCTGGGCGCGGCCTACGCCATCCTCGTGGAGCTGGTGGTGCAGCGGGAAATCCACCCCACCCGCGATCTGCCGCGCGTCCTGGTGCATGCCTCGACGCTGGTCGGCAGCGTGGTGATCCTGCTCGGCGTCGCGCTGGGCATGACCAGCTACCTGGTGGACGCGGAGATTCCCACCGCGCTGCTCACCTGGGTGCAGGCGCACATCCACTCGCAGTGGGTTTTCCTGCTGGCGCTCAACGTGCTGCTCCTGGTGCTGGGCAGCGTGCTCGAGATCTATTCGGCCATCGTGGTGCTGGCGCCGCTGGTCGCGCCGCTGGGCGTCGCGTTTGGCGTCGAGCCGGTGCACCTCGGCGTGGTGTTCCTGGCCAACTTGGAGCTGGGTTTTCTCTTCCCGCCGATGGGCTTGAACCTGTTCCTGAGCGCGTCGCGCTTCCAGAAGCCGCTGCCGCTGCTCTACCGGAAGGCGTTTCCCTTCCTGCTGATCATGACCGCCGGAGTGCTGCTGATCACCTATGTCCCGGCGATCACGACCGGCGTGGTCGCGCTCATCAAAGGCGGGCCGTAAGACTACCTGCTGGGGGTGGCGCGGGCGCTGGGATCTAGCGAGGGGTTCCGCGTGCCGTGCATGCCCATCTCGCGGATGTCGTCCTGCTGTTGGGCGCGGGCGTCCGTCTGGTCATCGACGTAGCGGCACACCTTCTGGCGGAAGTGGCTGCCCACGTCCTCTTCGAAGGTGCAGGTGTACTTGCCTTTGGCGGTGGGCCCGCCGGCGTTGCTGGCCAAGGTTGGCTTGGCCTTGCCGGCCGGGGCCGCGCGATTGCTCGCGCAGCCCATCAAGACAAGACCTAGCAATGCACTCGAGGACAGGCGCATGTCGAATCCCCTCAGATCCAACGGGCGGGCCGTGCGTTACGACTGCTGTACGGCCTTACTTGGTGGTGGCCGTGTTGTGCATGCCCATTTCGCGCATGTCGTCCTGGGCCTGGTGGCGGTTGCCGGAGGCGTTGTCCTCGTCGACGTAGCGGCAGGTCTTGGTGCGCATGTGGCTGCCGGTGTCTTCGTCGTAGGTGCAGACGTATTTGCCCTTGGCGGCGGGTCCACCCGCGTTGCTGGCAAGGGTCTCCTTCGGGTCCGCGGACTTCTTCTTCGCGGCCGAGGTGTTCGAGCTGGCACAGGCGATCAGGGACAGAGCGAGCGTGGCGACCAACGGGAAGCGCATTGTGGGAAACCCTCCTGAAGAAATACCTTTAAGACAAACGACTGCCCTTGCACAAGTAAGAGATTGTGCAAGTGCGTCAAATTGTCGAAAAAAGGGGCTTAGCGCTTCTCGATGGGCACGTAGTGATTCTCGGTCCGGCCCGTGTAGATCTGGCGCGGACGGCCGATCTTGGTCTGCGGGTCCTCGATCATCTCTTTCCAGTGCGCGATCCAGCCCGGCAGCCGGCCCAGGGCGAACATCACCGTGAACATCGCCGTGGGGATGCCCAGCGCCCGGTAGATGATGCCCGAGTAGAAGTCGACGTTGGGGTACAGCTTGCGCTCGACGAAGTAGGAGTCCGACAGCGCTGCCTCTTCCAATTCCTTGGCCAGGTCGAGCATCGGGTCCTTGACGCCCATGCTCTTCAAGAGCTCGTCGCAGGCCTTCTTGATGATCTTGGCGCGCGGGTCGAAGTTCTTGTAGACGCGGTGGCCGAAGCCCATCAGGCGGATGCCGCTCTTCTTGTCCTTCACCTGGGCGATGAACTGCGCCGCGGTCATGCCCTTGGTGCGGATGTCGGTCAGCATCTCGACGACTTCCTGGTTGGCGCCGCCGTGCAGCGGACCCCAGAGCGCGCTGATGCCGGCGCTGATGCTGGCGAAGAGGTTGGTTTGCGCCGAGCCGACGATGCGGACCGTCGAGGTGCTGCAGTTCTGCTCGTGATCGGCGTGCAGGATGAGGAGCAGGTTCAGCGCCTTCACCGCCACCGGATCGACGACGTAGTCCTCTGCAGGGACCGCGAACATCATCTGCAGGAAGTTGGAACAGTAGTCGAGGTTGTTGCGCGGGTAGACGAACGGGTGGCCGATGTTCTTCTTGTAGGAGAACGCCGCGATGGTCGCGAGCTTGGAGATGAGGCGGATGATGGTGATGTCGCGGTACTCGTCCGCCTTGGCGTTGAGCGCGTGCGGGTAGAACGAGGACAAGGACGTGACCATCGACGAGAGGATGGCCATGGGGTGCGCGGTCATCGGGTATCCGTCGAAGAAGCGCTTCATGTCTTCGTGGATCATCGAGTGGCGCGTGAGCAGGTGCTCGAACTTGCCCAGCTCGTCCTTGGTGGGCAGGTGGCCGTAGATGAGCAGATAGGCCGTCTCGATGAAGGTCGAGTGGGCGCCC
>DATBAA010000540.1:0-2219 GCA_036271755.1 Myxococcales bacterium
GCCGCACCACCTGGCCGTCCTTCCAGACGCCCAGGAAGACATCCTTCTGCTTCAGGCACTCGTGGTCGGTGGCGCTGAACGGATGCGACGGGGTGGCGGTGACGGCCTTGATGCCGTCGACGTTTTCGATCGCATCGCGCAACACCTTGGGATCGGCCGATTGCGCCTTCGCCACCGCGGTGGTGAGCACCTGTCCGGCGTCATAGCCGAGCGCGACGACCACCGGCCAGCGGTACGCCTTGTCATACTCCTTGCGGGCCCGCGCATCGAAAGCCTTTGCCGTCGGGGCGCCCAGGTCCAGCGCCTGGCCCATCACCGTGCCCTCCAGGTTCTTCGAGCCCACCACCGCCTCTACTTTCAGCGACGAGAGGCCCCAGTTGCCCGCGATCACCGGGTGGTAGCTCAACGCCGCCATCGGCTTGTAGGGCAGCTCGAAGCTCTCGTGGAAGTTGAGCACCAGCTCGGCGCCCGCGTCGCGCATCTTGAGCATCTGCGGCGTGAGATCGTTCACGCCCGGAGCCACCGCCTCGACCGCCACCAGCGCACTTCCGCGGGTCTTCATTCCCTCGCCGATGTACTTCGCGGCGAAGCTCCCGTAGCCGGTGGTGGAGTGGATGAGCCCGACCTTCTTGAACGTCTTCACGCCCCAGTCGAGCATGTTGTCGATCTGGAACTTGTCCACCATGGAGCAGCGGAAGATGTAGCTGGGCTTTTGCGCAATGAAGTCGCTGGTGATGTTGGTGGCCACCGACGGCCCGGCAATCAAGGGAATCTCCGCCCGCTGGAGAATGGGCGCGAAGGCCATCACGTTGCCGCTCGAGACCGTGCCGATGACCACCGAGACGTTGTCCGACTGCGTGAGCCGCTGGACGAGCGACACGGCGCGCTGCGGGTTGGCCTCGTCGTCATACACCACCAGCTCGATCTTCGGCTTGCCGCCGCGCGCTTCATAATCTTTCAACGCAAGCTTCAAACCCTGCAGGTAACTTTCGCCGAAGTCGACGATGGCCGGCGGACCGCTCAGGCCTTCGACGACGCCGACTTTCACCACTACGTCGGCGGCCGCCGCGGGCATCGAGAGCGCGGCAACGAGCAATAGAAAGCGTTTCATCTGGGTTATCTCCCTTTGAAGTTGGCTTCGCGGCGCTCGCGAAACGAGGTGGTGCCTTCGGCGAGATCTTCGGTGCGGCCAAAATCATAGAAGGAGCGCGACTCCATGCGCAGCGCCTCTTCGAGCGGCAGGCCGACGGAGCGGTGCATCACTTCCTTGGCGAACCGGTGCGAGAGCGGCGAGCGCGAGGCCAGCTTCCGCGCGAACTCCAGCGTCTTCGGCAGCAGGTCCTCGCGAGGGTAGACGCGGTTGACGAGGCCCGTGCGCTCGGCCCACTGCGCATCGACGCGGTCGCCGCTGAGGATGATCTCCATGGCGTGGCCCAGGCCGACGATCTGCGGCAGGCGGATGAGGCCGCCGTCGCAGGCGTGAAAGCCCCACTTCGCGTCCTGCAGCGCGAACTCCGCGTTGGGCGAGCAGAAGCGGATGTCGCAGGCCAGCGCGAGCTCGAAGCCACCGGAGATCGCGAAGCCGTTCACCGCGGCGACGATAGGTTTGAGGATCTCCAGATTGCGGGTGATGCCGCCGAAGCCCGGGCCATTGGTGAACTTGCGGCGGAACTCCGGCGCCGGCGTATTGGCAAACGCCATCGTATAGGTCTTCAAATCCGCGCCCGCGCAGAAGGCCTGCTCGCCCGCGCCGGTGACGACGGCCACGCGCGCCTCGGAGTCGGCGTCGAACTCGCGGAACGCTTCGACCAGCAGATCATTCGCGGCGAAGTCGAGGCTGTTCATCTTGCCGGCGCGGTTGATGGTGATGAGCCGCACCCCGCCCTGCTTCTCGATCAAGATGTCGTCGCTCAAAGGCTTCCCTCGCTTGCGAAGATGGGAACGGTTCCATCGACGGCCACGCAAACCGCCTTCGCTCCAGCCTTCGCAGGGCTGTCGATGGACTGCAGGCGGCCCGTCACGCGAACGCCCGCCGTCAGGTCGACGACGCAGACCGCGTACGGCCCAAGGTGTTTGAGCTTGGTGGGCGCGCGCCGGATGATGGTCCAGGAGACGAGCGTGCCCGTGCCTTCGGCTTGATGCGGCTCCAGGCCTCTGGCGTGGCAGTTGGGGCAGAGTATGCGCGGACCCGCGTCCAGCGTGCCGCAGCGCGTGCAGCG
>DATBAA010000541.1:0-3966 GCA_036271755.1 Myxococcales bacterium
TCCCTGGTGAGCGTCGCGCTCCGCTTGCTCTTCGGCCTCGTCCCCCTTGGCGTGCATCCAACCAAGGTGGGTACGCTACGCAGAGGAGTCAAACCTCTAGCGAGCCTTGCGGCGCTTGCTCGCCTTCTTCTCCACGAAGGGAGGCTGGCAATGCGGGCAATAAAACGTGCTGCGGCCGCCCTGCACGATGCGGACGATGGCCGTGCCGCAGGTGAAGCAAGGGTCGCCGGCGCGGTCGTAGACGAGAAAGCGGTTCTCGCCGCCCTCTTCGACATAGGTGATCGGCTCGGGCGAGTCGTAGTTCTTGATGGCGGTCTGCAGCGACTTGTCTATGGCCTTCGCCAGCCGCGCGGTCTCGGGGCGGGTCATGGTCGCCCCCGAGCGCTGGGGGTTCAGCTTCGCGCGATGCAGCGCCTCGGAGACGTGGATGTTCCCCAGCCCGGCCAGGGTGCGCTGGTCCATCAGCGCCTCCTTCAGCGAGCGCCTGGTGCGCGTCAAGAGGCCCAGCAATCGATCGACGTCGATACCCGGCAGCGGGTCGGGCCCGAGGGCGCGCAGAGCAGGCAGCTTGTGCAGCCCGTCGTACGTCCCGCGAACGAGGCGGCCGAAGAGCCGGGGGTCGCGATAGTCGACGGCGTTGCCGTCGTCCAAGGTCAGCGTCGCGCGGACGTGGCTCGGGCCGGGCTTGTCGCCGGCGCGGCGGATCCACTTGCCCGTCATTCCCAGGTGCGAGAGCAGACCCTCGCCGCCGTCGAAGGCGAGCACCATCCATTTGCCGACCCGCTCTATCTCCTTGAAGCGATGCCCCTTCAGCGAAGCGAACCGCTGCGGAGTCTGCCCGCGGATCACCCGCGACTTCTCGGCCTGGGCGGAGACGATGCGGCGGCCTTTGAGCCAGGAGCGGAGCTGCCGGGAAGCGATCTCGACTTCGGGAAGTTCGGGCATGAGGCAAAGCGCCATCGCACGCGCCGCGCGCCCATGCAACTAGCGGGAGTCGAGCTCCTTGACCAGATTGCGCAAGAGCCTGCGCGCCTCGCCGGCCGGGAGCGCGTCTCCGCCCCAACGGGCCTTGGTATAGACGGCGGCGAGATCGGCGGCGGCCTGGCCCCCGGCGGTGCGCGCCAACTCTGCCGCGGTCGCTCCAGGCAAGACCTGCACGCCGAAGTAGCGCATCTGCACGCGGGCCTCCCGCCAGAGCTTGAGCGCCCGGCGCTGATCGGCGCCGAGAGTCCGCGGCCGCGAGCGCGACGCCTGCCGCGAGCGCATCCGCCGCCGCAGCCAGAAAGCCAGCAGCGCGACCACCAGGAAGATGCCCAGGCCCATGAAGAGCATCCGCGCGACCCCGTTCGATCCTCCCTTGCCCGAGAGGCGCCGCGAGGCCTCGCTGAACATCTCGCCCAGCCGGCGGATGGCCTGCCCCTGCGAGATGAGATCGAAGTCCACCACGAACGCGCGCCACCGCTGCTGCAGCGCGTCCCAGGCCAGCAGCATGCTCGCCCAGGCCCCCTGCTGCTGGCTGCCGCGCTCGGCGGCGGGCGTGGGGTCGAAGAGCATGAAGCCGGCGCCGGGGAAGTAGACCTCCACCCAGCTGTGCGCATCGCCGCCGCGGATGGCGTAGTAGCCGGTGCTGGTGCGCTCGCCGCCGAAGTAGCCGGTCACGTTGCGCGCGGGAATGCCCACGCTGCGGAGCATGATCACCATCGCGCTGGAGAAGAGCTCGCAGTGGCCGGCGCGGCGCTTGAAGAGGAAGTTGGAGATGGGGTTTGCCACCTCGCCCGCGAGGTCGCGCGTGTACTGCAGGTTGCTGGAGAGGAAGGTCTCGATGGCTACCGCGGCGTCGGCCGGGTCCTTGTTGCCGCCCAGGCGTTTGGCGAGCGCGGCGACGCGCGGGTCGAGGTCGGCGGGCAGCGCCAGATCGGCCGCGAGCCAGGGCGGATATTGCTGGCCGCGGCCGCGCAGCGAAGCGACTACTTTGTCGTCGCGCGAGACGGTGACGATGTAGTGGATGTCTCCGACGTCGATGGGCTGATAGAAGAAGTCTCCTGCGGCGTTGCGGTAGAGCTTCTGCGGCTGCCCGCGAGCCGTCAGCGGCCGCCTGAACTCCACTCCGTAGGGCCACCCTTCCGGGGTGAGCACGAGGCCGTCGGAGAAGCCCGCGACGGCTTCGGTGTCCGCGATCAAGACCCCCCGCTTGACCGGAGAGGGCCGTTGCTTGGGCCGCTGCGGCATGCGCAAGGAGGGCATCTCTCCAGCGTCCGCGGCGCGCCAGCCCTGCCCCGTCCAGACGGACAAGGCGCGGGCCCGCCAGTGCATCGCCAGGTGCTCGACGCCCGGGTCGGGGTCGAGGCGGACGCGCAGCACCACGCGCGGGTCGTCGGCGATGGACCCTTGCAGCGAGAGGTCCACCTGGTTGCTCAGGCCGGCCACGGGCTGCTTGTTGGAGGCTCGCCGCCAGCCGCCGATGGTCACGCGCGGAAAGGTCACGAAGATGACCGCGGCGCCCGCGAGGCCCAGCATCGAGAGGCCGGCCAGCGCGCCCAAGAGACGCGGCGTGGCAACCCGGCGCGACTGCAGCAGCGTCGCCGAGCCTTGCACGCCGCGCCCGGCCTCGATCTCGAAGCGCAGGTGCGTGAGCGCCATCGCCCAGGTGGCGCAGACCGAGAAGGCGATGAAGGCGAGCCCGAAGAGCAGCTCGGCGGAGAGCGCGGCGCCCGCGCAGAGCATCAGCAGCGAGAGCAAGAGCAGCAGCATCTCGTCCCGCTGCGTGCGGCGGTTCCAGAGGCGGTGGATGCAGAGCAGCTCCACGAAGCGCGCCATCGCCAGCACGATGTCCACCCGCGCGGTCGCCACCAGCAGGGCCATGGTGAGGAACGTGCCGGCCAGCAAGGCGGTCCAGAGCCACTGGACCTTGCCGTAGGCGCGCTCGCCGAAGACGGCCGCGCCGGCCATGGCCAACGGGAAGAGGACCACCAGCGGCGCGCTGAGCTCGCCCGAGACCGCGCAGGCGAGAAAGGCGCAGAGCGCGGTCAGCGAGCTCGCCCAGTGCTGCGCCTGCAGGAGCGTGAGGTTGCGCCGGGGCAGAAGGCTCTGCGCGAAGCTCACGAAACCTCCAGCGTCGCCGCGTCCGGATCCGGCCGTGGCGGGGGAGTGCCCGGCGCAGCGGGCAGCAGGAGCGCGAGCAGGTACAGCGCGTGGCGCAAGTGCCCTTCCCCGCTGCCGGCCGGCAGGTTGCGGCCGGCGACCGCCAGCGACACCTCGGCGCCGGAGTCGAGCTCGCGCGAGACCAGCGCGGCCACGCGCTCGATGGCGCGCTCCAGGGGCTCTCCCGACAGCGGCCGCTGGTCGAAGACCACGCAGACCCGCTGGCGGCGCTCCTGCTCGCGATCGATGCCGATGAGCCGGCCCTGCCGCGCGGACGAGCGCCAGTGGATGCTGCGCGCGTCCTCGCCGGGGCGGTGGTCCCGCAGCGCGTGCAGCTCCAAGCCAAGCCCGGCGCGGTCCTCGGGCTGCTCGCCTTCGCGGGCCAGCGAGGTGACCTCCGTCCGCGGCGCGGCGATCTTGCGCGGGAAGACCACCAGCTCGGCCGGCGCGTCGATGGGCCGCGACTTCTCGAAGAGCCCGAAAGGAGCCTTGGTGGCCACCTCGAGCTGATCGAACGAGTACACGCCGCGCCGCGCGGGCACGAAGCGATAGGCGGTCTCCGCCGTCTCGCCGGCGGGCAGGAGCACGAGGAAACCGCGGCCGGGCACCTGGCCTCCGCGCTCGCGCAGCTCTAGCGAAAAACTTGGGCCACGCGCTTTCGTATTGCGCGCGAAGAGCCCGATGAGCGCCGGCTCGCCCGCGGTGGCCGAGGGCGGCAGGCGCCGCTCCAGCTTCACTCCCTTGAGCGACTGCTCCGAGAGAATGCCCGAGACGATGATCGACGCCAGCAAGAGGCCGAGCACCAGGAAGAGCAGGTTGTTGCCT
>DATBAA010000542.1:0-1856 GCA_036271755.1 Myxococcales bacterium
AGGCGTCAACGTCTCGGGTGGCAGCGGCACGGATGTGGTGCCCAACAACCTCGACTTCACGCAATTGAAAGTCACCGACGCTTCGCAGCTGTCGCTCTATCTCTTCCTCGGCACCTCCTATCAGTTCTGATGGCGTTCAGCCCTGCCAGCCGTTCGCTGCTGACGCCGCGCGATCTCGAGCGCTTCGCGGGCGAGACGCTCTTCAACCGCATCGCGCGCGCGGTCTGCGAGGCGGCGTGCCTGCCGCGCAAGGAGCTGTACGAATCGTGGGAGGTGGCGCGGCGGGTGCGCCGGCACTTTCGCGGCGGGACCGTCTACGATCTGGCCTGCGGGCACGGGCTCATCGCACACTTGATGCTGATCCTCGACGACACTTCGCCCAAAGCCATCGGCGTGGACGCGAGGATTCCCCAGAGCGCGGCGAAGCTCTCCGCGGTGCTGCTGGAGCGCTGGCCAAGGCTCGCGGGGCGCATCGAGCTTCTGCAATCGCCGATCGCCGCTGCGCAGTTGTCCCGCGGAGACGTCGCGGTCTCGGCGCACGCCTGCGGCTCTTTGACCGACGAAGTGTTGAACCTCGCGGCGGCGGCGCAAGCGCGCGTCGCGGTCCTGCCCTGCTGCCACGACGGCGACGCCAGCGATGACTCGGGGCTGACCGGCTGGATGGATCAAGCGCTGGCCATCGACGCAGTCCGCGTAGTCGCTCTGCGCAACCGCGGTTATCAGGTGCATACCCAAACCATTCCAGAATCGATTACCCCGAAGAACCGGCTCCTCCTTGGGCAGCCGCTCATCGAGCTGTACGAATCGACGCGCTATAAGGTGAGCTTGCCGGACGGCACGCTGGTCTTGCGGCCCGGACAGCATTGCGCGGAGCTGGATGCGCTGCTCGACCCGAAAGCGCCGTCGTGGGCGTTCATCACCGCCTGGAATCCAGGCTCGCGGAAGCTGTCGCGCAGGGCCAACGAGAAGCGCCAGGCCGCGCTGGTGCGCGAGCTGGGCCGCTACAAGCTCTATCCGGGCAAGGGCATCGGCGAGGACGAACGCTGGCCGCCGGAGATGAGCGTCCTCGCGCTGGGCATTCCGCTGGACGAAGCCCTGGAGCGCGGCCGCGCCTGGGGCCAGAACGCCATCCTAGCCGGCTCGCGCGGAGAGCCGGCCAGGCTGGTGTCCTGCCCTCGGTAGCTCGACCTACTGGAGCTCGAATTCGCCGCTGTTGGTCAGCACCTCAACGCACGGGCTGCCGGGCTCGGTCTGCCAGCCGTCATACTCGCCGCGGCACGACGACGCCAGACTCGAGAGGCCTTGCCTGGCCTGCTCCAGCGCCTCTTCGTCCGCGACTTCGTGCGTGGCCAGCACCAGCCAGTGCGAGCCCTCCACCGTCGAGGACTCTTGCGCGGTCTGGAAGCCGCGGTCATTCAACGCCGACGACAGCTCCAGCGCGTCGCCTTCGGTCTGGCAATAGAGATAGTGAGTCACGGTGCAGATCTCACTCGCCGCCGCAGCCGCCGCCGCGGGGCTCTCCTCATCTTCAGAGACCTCGGGCTCTGGGCGCCAGCCATCGGCGACCCTGCGCAGCAGCAGCTCATGATCCCAGATGTCCGCGTCGGGCACGTCGCGCGGCACCGTCAGCTTGTGCGGCAGCCGCTCGACGACGAGGGCGACGCCGCGCCCGACCGAGGCATTGAGCGGATAGAAGATGACATAGGCCTCATCGAACAGCTTCGGAGTGACTTTGATGACTTTGGATTGCTTCTCCGGACAGACGGCGACCGTCGCTCCATACTCCGGATGTTTGCCCAAATACTGTACATAGACGAACTCTTCTCCAGCGCGAATGCGTGCGACGTCGCCTTTGG
>DATBAA010000543.1:0-4808 GCA_036271755.1 Myxococcales bacterium
TGGTGACGTCGTTGTTGGTGAAGGCGTTGTTGTTGCCGCCGGCCGCCTCCATGATGGTGTCGAACTTCGGGTAGGGCACGTGGCGCGCGCCCATGAACATCAGATGCTCGAAGAGGTGCGCGAAGCCCGTGCGCCCCGGATCCTCGTCCTTGCTGCCGACGTGGAAGCGCAGATCGACCGCGACGCCGGGCGCCGTGTGATCGACCGAGACGACGACCGTCAGCCCGTTGGGCAAAGTTCGTGTCTGCACCGGCAGCGTGAGCGGCGGCAGCAAGGCGAGCATCGCGAGCAACATGCCCGTAGCGTAGTCGATTGACGGGCGGGGTGCGCCTCATTAGTGTCCCGGCCCCGCACCAGAGGAGAGCATCATGCGCGCAGCGTGGGTCGAGAAGCGTCGCGGTTCGGCAAATGTCTCGCAGATGCACTACGCGAAGGCGGGCGTGGTCACCGAGGAGATGGCGTACGTAGCCAAGGTCGAGAAGCTGCCAGCCGAGCTCATCCGGACGGAGGTCGCGCGCGGGCGGATGATCATCCCCGCCAACGTGAACCATCCCGAGCTTGCGCCGATGGCCATCGGCATCGCCTCCAAGTGCAAGATCAACGCGAACATCGGCAACAGCCAGATCGACGGCGACGCCGCCTCCGAGCTGCGCAAGCTGGAAGGCTGCCTCAAGTACGGCGCCGACACGGTGATGGACCTCTCGACCGGCGGAGACATTCCGGCCATCCGCGGCGCGCTCTTGCGCAAGTGCACCGTGCCGCTGGGGACGGTGCCCATTTACGAAGCGGTCGAGCGGGTGAAGCGCATCGAGAGCCTGACCGCGCAGGACCTGCTCGACATCGTCGAGGAGCAGGCGCAGCAGGGCGTGGACTACATGACCATCCACGCGGGCATCCTGCGCGACTTCCTGCCGCTGGCGCAGCACCGCATCACCGGCATCGTCTCGCGCGGCGGCGCGCTGATGGCGCAGTGGATGATGGCCACCGGCCTCGAGAACCCCTGGTTCACCCACTACGGCCAGCTCTGCGAGATCTTCAAGAAGTACGACGTCAGCTTCTCGCTCGGCGACAGCCTGCGTCCGGGCTGCCTCGCCGATGCTTCGGATCAGGCGCAGTTCGCCGAGTTGAAGGTGCTGGGCCACCTCACGCAAGAGGCCTGGAAGCACGACGTGCAGGTGATGATCGAGGGCCCAGGCCACGTGCCGATGGACCAGATCGAGATGAACATGCGCGTCGAGCGCGAGGCTTGCTTCGAGGCGCCGTTCTACGTTTTGGGGCCGCTCACCACCGACGTGGCGCCCGGCTACGATCACATCACCAGCGCCATCGGCGCGGCGCTGGCCGGCTGGCACGGGGCTTCGATGCTCTGCTACGTGACGCCCGCGGAGCACCTGTCGCTGCCGAATGAGGCCGACGTTCGCGCGGGCATCATCGCCTACAAGATCGCGGCACATGCGGCGGACATCGCGCGCCACCGGCCGGGAGCGCGCGATCGCGACGACGCGCTGTCGCGGGCTCGCTACTCGTTCGACTGGAACCAGCAGTTCGCGCTCTCGCTGGACCCCGACGCCGCCAAGGCCAAGCACGACGAGACGCTCCCGCACGAGGCCTTCAAGAGCGCGGAGTTCTGCTCCATGTGCGGCCCCAAGTTCTGCTCGATGAAGGTGCACGGCCACCTGGACGACAAGACGAACGCGCCCGTCACCGAGCGCGCGCCGGCCCAGCTCATCGCGGAGTCCCTGGAGTTCGCCCGCAAGGCCGCCGTGCCGCGCGAGGAGGCCGCGGCGCAGCCGGTCGCGCTCGGCGCCGCGCGCAAGCCCGCCGGCGGAAGCACCGCGCAGGCCGTCCTAGCCAAGGAAGAATGAGCGAGGCGGCCGAGCCGGCGGGATCTGAGTTCGCGATCGAGACCCACTCGCTCACCCGCCGCTTCGGCGCGCAGGTGGCGGTGGACGGCCTCGATCTGCGCGTGCCGGCCGGTGGCTTCTACGGCTTTCTCGGCGAGAACGGCGCGGGCAAGAGCACCACCATCTCCATGCTCACCGGCGTGCTCACGCCCAGCTCGGGCCGCATGCGCGTGCTCGGGCAGGAGCCGGGCGGAGAGCTGAAGCGGCGCATCGGGGTGGTGCCGGACGGCATGCTGCTCTTCGATCGGCTGACGGGCCGCGAGCACCTGGTCTTCGTCGCGCGGCTCTTCGGCCTCTCTCGGGCAGAGGCCGGCAATCGCGCCGACGAGCTGCTCACGGTGATGGAGCTGACCCAGGACGCGCGCAAGCTGGTGTCCGACTACAGCTTCGGCATGCGCAAGAAGCTGGCGCTGGCGGCTGCCTTGATTCACGGCCCCGAGCTGCTCTTCCTGGACGAGCCCTTCGAGGGAGTGGACGCGGTGGCCAAGGCAGCGCTGACCGCGCTTCTGGCCGACCTGGTGCATCGCCGGCGGCTGACGGTCTTCATCACCTCGCACGTCCTGGAAGTGGTCGAGAGGCTCTGCGACGCGGTCGGTGTCATCCACCGCGGGCGCCTGGTCGCGCAGGGAACTTTGCAGGACGTGGTCGCGGCGGTGCCCGGCGCCGCCAGCCTCACCGACGCCTTCGTGCACCTCGTCGGAGAAGGGCGCGGGGCGCACCGCGCGCTCTCGTTTTTGCCGTGATCCGCACGCTCGTCGAGATGCGGCTGAAGCTCTGGTGGCGCCGCTCGAGCAAGGCCAGCGTCTTCGTCGGCGCCGTCGGCGTTCTCGTGGGTGGCACGTTCTCGGGGATCTTCAGCTGGGCGATGTGGAGCTTCTCCGGCGTCCTGCTCGAGCGGCCGCAGCAGCTGGCGGAGCGCGGCGGGCCGCTGGTGGTCTTCGAGACCTGGATGGCCATGGCGCTGGTGGCGCGGGTGTGGATCTCGCTCATCTCGCTGGCGCAGCCGTCGAACCTCTTCGACCTGCGGCGCTTTCGCATCTATCCGGTGTCGCCGCGGCTGCTCTCGCTGGTGAACTTCGCCACGCTCTTCGTCGAGCCGGCCTGGCTGGTCTTCTATCCGCTCTTCATCGTCATCGCGGCGGGCGTCTCGCGCTTGCCGGGCGCGCCGGGCTTCTTGCCGCTCCTCTTCGCCGAGGTGCTGACGGTGTTCGCCGCCGGCGGCTTCCTGCTCTTGTGCGCCACCGTCGGTGCTGCGTTCGACTCGCGGCCTTACCTGCGGCGAGCTTTTTCGGTGGTGCTGCTGATGGGCGGCTTCGCGGGCTTTCAGCTCTCGACCGGCTCGCCGGCAGGCCAGCAGAGGCTCGCGCGGCTCTTCGCGGGCCACCGCTCGCCCTGGACAGAATGGACACCGCCGGGCTGGGCCGCAAAGCTTGCGCAAGCGCTCTCCGAACGGCGATTCGCCGCCGCGCTCGGCGTCACCGTGGCGCTTCTCCTGCTCGGCGCTCTCTGCGCCGTCGTCTCCCACGCGCTGGCGCTGCGCGATGCGGCCCGGCCGGCAGAGCAGGTTCAAGCCAGCGCCTCGAATGCGCATGCCGCCGGCTGGAGCCTGCCGCTCGTTCCGGGCACGTTCTCCGCGCTCTTCGAAAAAGAGGCCAAGACCGCGCTGCGCATGGGCTGGCTGCAGCTGGTGCTGGTGCCGGTGGCCTATCTGCTTCTGGTGCGGACCATGTTCTCGGGGCCGCAGCCGCTTCTGGTGGCGGCGGTCTACGCCAACATGGGCGTGCTGGAGCTCTCCACCAACGCCTTCGGCCGCGACACCACCGGAGCGCGCGCCTACTTCCTCTGGCCGCTGAGCTTGCGTGAGCTGCTCGCGGCCAAGAACGCCGTCTCCTACTGCTTCTCGCTGGCCATCTTCGGCCTGCTCTCGGCCGTGGCGGCGGTGAGCGGGCGGGTGACGCTGGGCCAGGTGGCCATCGGCGTCCTGGCCCACGCGGCGATCTTTCCGCTGCTGGCGGTCATTGGCAACGCGCTCAGCGTGCTGGTGCCGTCGCCGGTCCGCGGGGCGCGGCTGCAGCGGGTGCGGGGCGCGGGGCCGGTGGGAGCGCGCCTGGCCGCGCTGGGCCTGCTCGCCGCCGCTGCCTGGGCGCCTTATGCGATCTCGCGGGCCACGGGTCTGCGGCTGGGCGCGGCGTACCTGGGCGAGCTCATCGCCATGGCCGCCGCCTACGCGGGTACGCTCACCGCCGGTGCGCGCTTCCTGGAAACGCGCCGCGACCCGCTGCTGGCCGCGCTCGCGAAGACCGACTAAAGTAGCCCGTCCGATGCGAACAGCTCGCAAGATGCAGCCGATGAAGCAGGAGGCGGTCGGCCGCGCCCTCGAGCGCTTCCGCGCCGTGCTGCGCGAGCGGTCGCTGAAGATGTCGAAGGTGCGCGAATCCATCGCCCGCGTCGCGCTGGCCTACGAAGGCCACTTCGGCGTCGACGACCTCTTGGGCGTGCTGCGCGGAAATGGCGTCCAGGAGGCGCACATGGCCACCGTCTACCGCGCGGTGCCGCTGATGGTGGAGGCCGGCCTCATCCAGCCGGCGCTGGTGGGCAAGAGCGACGGCCAGCGCTACGAGGCCACCTTCGAGCGCGAGCACCACGATCACCTCGTCTGCACCCTCTGCGGCAAGGTGGTGGAGTACCAGTCCGAAGCGCTGGAGGCGCTGCAGCGCGAGATCGCCGAACGCTATGAGTTCCAGCTGGACGAACACGTGCTGGAGATGCGCGGCCGCTGCAAGGATTGCCGCCGCGCCAAGATCAAACCGCCGCCGGCCGCGTAAGGTTTTTCCCGGCCCGGGGACTACCCAGATCAAAGGGAGGCCTCATGCGGCTTGCGATCTGGATCCTGGTGTTGTCCCA
>DATBAA010000544.1:0-3277 GCA_036271755.1 Myxococcales bacterium
CGGGGCGGCCGGCCCGGGCGCTCCGGCGTCATCGAAATTGGCGGCGGCGCGGGACACCTGGCGGAGGCGGCCTTTCGCGGAGAGGCGGGAGCCTTCACGCAGTGCCGCTGGACCTCGATCGATCTCTCGCCCGCGCTGCTCGCGGCCCAGCGGCGCAGGATGCTAGAGCCGTCGCAGCCGCGCGGGCCGCACCGGCGCTGGTCGGGCCTGCGCGCCGACGCAGTCCAACTGCCGCTGCGCAGCGCCAGCATCGACGGCCTGGTGCTGGCCAACGAGGTCATCGCCGATCTGGCCGTCTCCGGGGGCAAGAACACCGGCGCGCTGGAGCTTCTGCGCGAGCTCGCGCGCGTCCTCGCACCGGGCGGTATGGCGGTGCTCACCGAGTTCGGCGGCGACTTCGCCCCCGGCTCCGTGCGGCTGCTCGCGGCGCTGGGCCAGGGTGAGCACCTCGAGTGGTCGATCGACTTTCGCGATCTCCGCGCGGCCGCCAGCAGCCTGGGCCTGGGCGTCGAAGAGCTGCCACTGCATGAGTTGATCGAGGCCGACCTCTCGCTGCGCTGCGCGAGCTACACGGACCTGTGGCGGCTGCGGCGCTTTGCAGACTGCGAAGTGTTCGCGGCGCCGGAGGCCGAGGTGCGCAAGCGCTTCCCGTTCTTGTCGCGGATGCTCGCGCTGGAGCTGCCGGAGCTCGGCTCTCCTCGCTGGCCAGATGCCACCGCTCCCGCCGGCTTTGCCCAGCTCTTCCGGGCATTGATCCTCCGCAAGCCTTGAACCGGCCTGGCAAGGCAGCCGTGACTTTAGGGGCGACTTTCCTTATCTTCCCGCCCCCATGTCGACCCCACGTACGGCCGTAGAAATCCGCGAATCCTTCCTGCGCTTCTTCGAGGAGCGGGGACACAAGCGCGTGAAGAGCTCCTCGCTCGTCCCGCAGAACGACCCGACGCTGCTCTTCACCAACGCCGGCATGAACCAGTTCAAGGACGTCTTCACCGGCCGCGAGACGCGCGACTACAAGCGCGCCACCACCAGCCAGAAGTGCGTCCGCGCGGGCGGCAAGCACAACGACCTGGAGAACGTGGGCTTCACCGCGCGCCACCACACCTTCTTCGAGATGCTGGGCAACTTCTCCTTCGGCGACTACTTCAAGAAGGACGCCATCGCCTTCGCCTGGGACTGGATCACCAAGGAATTGGGACTGCCCGCGGACAAGCTGGTGGTCACCGTCTTCCGCGAGGACGACGAAGCGGAAGAGCTGTGGAAGAGCATCGGCGTGCGCAAGGAGCGCATCTTCCGGCTGGGCGAGCGGGACAACTTCTGGTCGATGGGCCCCCCCGGCCCCTGCGGCCCGTGCAGCGAGCTCCACCTCTTTCGCGGCGATCCGAAAGCGTCTGAGAAGTTCATCGACGAGCACGCCCACAAGTTCTTCGGCCTCGATCAAACCGAAGCGCTGGGCAGCGACTCGTGGATGGAGCTGTGGAACCTGGTGTTCATGCAGTTCGAGCGCAAAGAGGCAGACGGGCCGCTCCTGCCGCTGCCCAAGCCCTCCATCGACACCGGCGCGGGCCTGGAGCGCGTGGCCGCGGCCGTGCAGAACGTGCCGTCCAACTACGACACCGACTTGCTCCGCCCCTTGATCGACGAAGCGGCGCGCATCTCGGGCAAGAATTACTCGGCGACCGATGCGGTCAATGCCCAAGGCCCCAGCGCCTCGATGCGCGTGGTGGCCGATCACTCTCGCGCCGCCTGCTTCCTGCTCGCCGACGGAGTGCTGCCTTCCAACGAAGGCCGCGGCTACGTGCTGCGCCGCATTCTCCGCCGCGCCATCCGCCACGCGCAGCGGCTCGCGCCGGATCCGAAGCTGTACGAGAGCGTCTGCGCCAAAGTCATCGAGACCATGAGCGCCGCGTATCCGGAGCTCACGGGCTCGCGCGTCCGCATCTTGGAGACGGTCCAGCACGAGACCGAGCTCTTCCTGCGCACGCTCGATCGCGGCAACGCCATCCTCGCCGAGGAGCTGGCGCGCGGGAAGCGCGTGCCCGGCGACCTGGCGTTCAAGCTGCACGACACCTACGGCTTCCCGCTCGACCTGACGCAGGTGATCGCGGCCGAGAGCGGCGCCACGGTGGACGCCGAAGGCTTCGAGAAGCTGATGGACGAGCAGCGCGCGCGCGGGTCGTTCGCGGGCTCCGGCGAAGCTGCAATCGCAGACGTCCACAAGTCGCTCGCGGCCGAGGTCGGCGAGAACGAGTTTCTCGGCTACGCGGAGAGCGGCGCTTCGGCGACGCTGAAGGCCATCCTCGTCGGCGGCAAGCGCGTGCAGCAGATCAAGGCCGGCGAAGAGGGCGAGCTCAGCTTCGACCGCACGCCCTTCTACGGCGAGTCCGGCGGCCAGCTGGGCGACACCGGCTTCGTCACCACCAGCGCCTCGCGCGCCCAGGTGCTCGACACGCAGCGGCCCGTGCAGGGCCTCATCGTCCACAAGGTGAAGGTCCTCGAGGGCACGCTGAGCGCGGGCGAGACGGTCGAGCTGATCATCGATCCCGAGCGGCGCACCAGCCTGCGGTCCAACCACAGCGCGACGCACCTCTTGAACCGGGCCCTGCGCGAGATGCTGGGCGAAGGCGTGAAGCAGGCCGGCTCGGTGGTGGCGCCCGACTACCTGCGCTTCGACTACACGGCGTATCAGCCTCTGAGCGACGAGCAGCGCATCGGCCTCGAGAACCGGGTGAACCAACTGGTGCGCGAGAACTACGCCGCGGAGACGAAGGTGATGGACCCCGAGGCGGCCATGAAGTCCGGCGCGCTGGCCTTCTTCGGCGACAAGTACACCACGCTCTCCAAGGTGCGCGTGCTGCAGATCGGGCCTTCCATCGAGCTGTGCGGCGGCACCCACGTCTCGCGCTCTGGCGACATCGGCTTCTTCAAGATCGTCAGCGAGGGCGGCATCTCGGCCGGCGTGCGGCGCATCGTGGCCGTGACGGGTGCAGAGGCGGTGAAGCTCGTCCACGACGAGGAGCAGAACCTGGCCCGCGCGGCGGCGGCGCTGAAGAGCTCCACCAAGGACGTGGCGTTGCGCGCGGAGCAGGCGGCGAGCCGCATCAAGGAGCTGGAGCGCGAGCTGGAGGCGCTGTCTCGCAAGGCGGCGGCGGCGAAGTCCGGCGAGCTGGCGCAGTCGGCGCGCGACATCAAAGGCATCAAGATCTTGTCCGCGCGCTCTGACTCGGGCGAGCCCGAGGCGCTGCGCGAGCTGGCCGACAAGCTGCGCGATCAGCTGAAG
>DATBAA010000545.1:0-4570 GCA_036271755.1 Myxococcales bacterium
GCCAACACCGGCTGCACCTGGTCGGTCACCGAAGCCGCCGGCGGCACCGTCAACGCGACCGGCAGCTACACCGCGCCGTTCGTGCCCGGCACGTACCACGTGGTGGCGAAGAGCAGCGCCGATCCCTCGAAGACCGCGTCGGCCACCATCACCGTGCCCAACGTGGGCGTCTCCATCAGCCCCGCCTCCATTTCGCTCCTCGCCGGCGGCCCGAAGACCTTCACCTGCACCGTCAGCGGCACCATCAACACGGGCTGCACCTTCTCGGTCACCGAAGCGGGCGGCGGCAGCCTCGCCGCGGGCGGCGTCTACACGGCGCCCATCGTGGGCGGCCTCTATCACGTGGTCGCCCAGGCCACGGCCGACACGACCAAGACCGCCGCCGCCGCCATCACCGTCTCGTCGCCGGTGGTCGTCATCAGCCCGAAGACGGCGACCTTGACGGTGGGCGGCTCGCAGACGTTCGGATGCACCGTCAGCGGCGCGGTCGACACCGCCTGCAGCTGGTCGGTCCCGGACGCGTCGAACGGTGTCGTCAGCGCGCTCACCGGCATCTACGTCGCGCCTTCCATCACCGGCACCTATCACGTCACCGCGCAGAGCCACGTCAACCCGGCCATCACCGACCAGGCCACCATCACCGTGCAGGCCGCTGGCACCATTCCGGTGGTGGTCACCATCAGCCCCACCTCCGCGGCGCTCGCCCCGAGCGGCACGCAGACGTTCTCTTGCAACGTCACCGGCAGCTCGAACGTCGCTTGCAGCTACACCGTCACCGAGTCGGGCGGAGGCTTGGTCACCGCGGGCGGCGTGTACACGGCCCCGGCCGCGGTGGGCACCTACCACGTGGTCGCCACCAGCCAGGCCGACAACACCAAGACGGCCACCGCCTCGATCACCGTCACCAGCGGCAACGACGCGGTGATGAGCTTCGCCGACGTGCACCAGGCCATCGACGGCTTCGGCGCCGCCTCCGCCTTCAGCATCTACAACTCGATGACCGATGCGCAGGCCGACCACTTCTTCTCGACGACCGCCGGCATCGGCCTCTCCCTGTTGCGCATCCAGATCAACTCCGACGGCTCCACCGATGACACGGTGACCGCGCAGAAGGCGCAGGCCCGCGGCGCTCGCGTCTGGGGCACGCCCTGGTCTCCGCCCGCGGCTTGGAAGAGCAACGGCACCATCAACAACGGCGGATCGCTCCTGCCAGCGCACTACCAGGACTGGGCCACCTCGCTCACCAACTTCGTCAAGAACATGAAGACCAACAACGGCGTGAACATCTACGCGGTCTCGATCCAGAACGAGCCCGACTTCGTCGCCACTTACGACTCTGCCCAGTACAACGGTGCGCAGTTCCACGACTTCATCCTCACGCTGGGGCCGGCCTTCGCGACCGCCGGCATCACCGCCAAGATCATGCTGCCCGAGCCCTCCAGCTGGGACGCCATGGCAAGTCTGGCCGATCCTTCGCTGCTCGATCCGGCCACCGCAAAGTACGTGGGCATCGCCGCCACCCACGCCTACGCGGGCAACGTCTACCACCCGTATCCGACCGCGCAGAACCAGGGGATCCCGCTCTGGGAGACCGAGGTCTCGGACTTCAACGGCTTCGACGGCAGCATCGGCAGCGGCATCAACTACGCGACGCAGATCCACAACTGCATGGTCGTCGCCAACTGCACCGCCTGGCACTTCTGGTGGCTCAAGGCGTCGTCCACCGACGACAACGAAGGCTTGCAGGGAACACCGGCGCCGACAGCTACCGCTATTGGGCCATGGGCAACTTCGCCAAGTTCGTCCGTCCGGGCTTCGTCCGCATCGGGGTCACGGGCGGTACCGCCGGCGTCTCCATCTCGGCCTACAAGGATCCGGCGACGGGCAACTTTGCGGTGGTGGCCATCAACCCCAGCTTCTCGAGCGCGACCCAGCGGTTCGTGCTCAGCGGCGCGAGCGCGGCGACGGTCACTCCGCAGCTCACCTCCTCCACGGCCAACCTCGCGGCGCAGGCCACCATCGATTCCTCGAGCGGCGCCTTCAGCATGGTCCTGCCCGCGCAGTCGATCATCACCTTCACGGGCACCGCGCACTAGTCAGCGGCCGGCGGCTTCGAGCAGCGCCTGAGTCTCGTTGCCTTCGGTGCTGCCGTCGGCATGGATGACGAGGTAGTCGAAGAGCTCGTCTTCGCGCACGGTGACCCGGTCGCCCTCGTGCGAGCCGTGCACGATCACCGGCTGGCTGGTCAGGATGCCGCCGATCTGCCGGCCCGCCCAGCTCGTCACGTCGACCCACATCCACTCGCGGCGGCCGTTCTCGTCGAAAGGCGCCTTCACTTCCAGGCGGTCGCGTTCGGGGAAACCCTTCAAGAAGCGCGGCTTCACCAGCGCGATCAGCCGCTCGCGCGCGCGGCGGCTCGCGGCAGCGATGTCCGCCTCGGTGCCCCGCACCTTGATCAACTTGTCCTCGCCGCCGAAGAGCTCGCGCACCAGCGCGGCCGCCGCGCTTCACGCCCATCCAGCGGCCCGAAGTCGAGCTCGAGCAGCCGGTTCTCCGCATCGCCATCCCGGCGGACGCCCTCGCGCAGCACGATGCTTGCGCGCTTCTTGGCCCCGGTCTCCACCAGTGAGAGCTGGTGCGCACGCTCGAACGGATCGCGGAGCGAGTCGATCTCCAACTGCAGGTTGCCGCTCGCGTCGGGCCGCTTGCCCTCCACCAGCTCCTGCGCGGCCAGGTTCATCACCTCGAGCAACGGCCGGGCGATGGAATGCACCGCGCCCTCGATGACCAGATCGGGCAGCCCCAGCTTGGCCATGCCCAGGCTCACCCCCCGCGCCAGCTCGCCGTCGGGATACGCATGCACCACGTACTGCTTGGATGCCCGCGGCGCGCCGCTTTGCCAATCTGCCAGCCGGCGCTTCGCGAACTCGCCGGGCGTGAAGGCTTCCCGGGTGTCGTCGTCCCAGACGTAGCCGGAGGTGGCGCGGGCCAGGTCGAGCACCAGCTCGTGCAGGGCGTGCAGCGCCGCGAAGCCGTCGGCGTTCCGGGCGGTCAGGTCGAGGACGGTGACGCTCTTGCTCCCAACCAGCCGCTTCTCGTCGTCTGGAGTGAAGCCGCGGCCGAAGTAGCGGAGCATGTCGCTGTCCGGCGGAGCATATTTGGCGACGGGCGGCTCGCGAATGAACACCGAGGTGCCGCCCTTCTCGCGCTCCTGCGTCCGCACCCGCAGCTCCGGATGCTTGCGCGCGATCAGCTCCCGGGCGCGCGCGGCGCCATCCGCGGCGGAGTGATAAACCGCGAGCTCCGCAAAAAATGGCTGTTCCTTGGAGATCGGCTGCAACAGCGCGACGGCGGCCAGCGCCAGGATCGCGATCATGATGTCCCCCCGGACTACGGCTTCGCGTTCCGGATCGACGCGTCGAGGATCTCGATCGGGTGCGCAGACGGCATGGTCTTGCCGCGCGAGCGCAAGATCTGCTCGATCTGCAGCGTGCAGCCCGGGTTGCCGCTGGCGATGAGCTGCGCGCCGGCGTTGAGCACGTTGTCCACCTTGCGCGCGCCCACCTGCTGCGCGCTCTCGGGCTGCACCAGGTTGTAGATGCCCGCGCTGCCGCAGCACTGCTCGCCGTCGGCGATCTCGCAGAGCTGCACGCCGGGAATGCCCGACAACAACTTGCGCGGCTGGCTGCGGATGCGCTGCGCGTGCGCCAGGTGGCAGGCGTCGTGGTAGGCGATCTTCATCTCGATGGGGTGGCGCTTGGCCCGCGGCTCCAGCGGCGCGAGCAGCTCATGGACGTCGCGCACCTTCTTGGCGAAGGCTTTGGCGCGCTCGGCATATTCGGGGTCGTGCGCGAAGAGCCGGCCATAGTCCTTCAAGTGCGAGCCGCAGCCCGCGGCGTTGACGACGATGGTCTCGCAGCCCTCGAGCTTCTCGATGAGCGCGCGCGCCAGCTTCAGCGACTCGTCCTCGCGGCCGGCGTGCATCGACAAAGCGCCGCAGCAGCCCTGGTCCTTGGGCACGTCCACGGTGAAGCCTTCGGCCGAGAGCACGCGCAGCGTGGCCTCGTTGACGCCGGGGAAAAACACGCGCTGCACGCAGCCTGCCACCAGCCCGGCCCGGCCGCGCTCCTCGCCTTGCGCGGCTACCTTCTCGGGCAGCGTGGAGGTGACCTGCTTCCAGGTCATGGGCGGCGCGTTGGCCTCCATGGCCCGCATCCGCGCCGGCAGGAGCTTGAGGATGCCGCTCGCGTGCACCAGCCACTGAAGCCCTGAAGCAGCGTAGAGCCAGAGAAAGAACGCCATCACCCGCAGCCGGTTGGGATACGGCAAGAGCGAGAAGAGCGCGTTGCGGAACAAGGCGTCGCCCTCGGGCCGCGGGTACTTCCGCTCCAGCTCCGCCCGGGTCTCCTCGATGAGCACGTCGTACTTCACGCCCGAGGGGCAGGCGGTGACGCAGGCCATGCAGCCCAGGCACTTGTCGAAGTGTCCGGCGACGATGGGCGTGAACTCGACCTTGCCCTCCTTGAGGCCGCGCATCAGGTCGATGCGGCCGCGGGGAGAGTCCATCTCC
>DATBAA010000546.1:0-2590 GCA_036271755.1 Myxococcales bacterium
GGCGACCATGGAGCCGCCGGGGCCGCTGCCGACGATGCAGACGTCGGGTTTCAAGACCAGATCGGTGTCGCTGCCCGCGTGGATCATTTCAGCACCGACTTGACCAGGTCATATGGAGGGCCGGGATATCCAACCGAGGCAAACGTCGAAGGATCGCCGAAGTAGATGGCCGCGCAGAGCCGCTTCATCGCTTGGAATCCGGTGCGGCGTACCGCCAGCCGCGAGGTCTGCCAGGCGTGGAGATGCGCGTCCTGCTGCTCCGCGGTCATCTCGGTGAACGGCTTCGCCGGCCCGCCGGTGGCCACGCTGAAGAGCGCGTTGTCGAAGAGCGCCAGCAGCTGCTTCAAATCCTTGGCGTCGCCGGCCGGCAGCGGCGCCAGGAAGGCATCGGCTTTCGCGGCCACGTCGATTTGCTCGAGGCCTGGCGCGGCCGGGCGCGGCACCGACCCGGTCAGCCTGGCTTCTTCGGCGGTGGTGGGCGTCGGCTCCCGCGCCAGCACTCGCCCGGCCACCGCGGACCAGATTGAATACTCGGCGGCCGTGAAGAACTTCAATCCCGGCGGCGCCGCGCGCAGCTTCGTCTTGCGCAGCGCCACCGGCACCGCCGCGGCCGCGCCCAGCAGCAGCGCGCCGCCGAGTGTCTTCTTGAGAAATCCGCGCCGGGAGGCCATTTCGCGCGCACTCTAGACCAGCGGGAGCAGTTGCATAAGCGAACCGCGCCAAGTACCGTAGAAGACGTACACGCTACAGACGTAGGGCGAGCGATTCTGCGCTGCTTCCCCCCCCGGCCAGACGCAAAGCCTGTTTGGACAAATTGCCGGACTCACACCGTCCGGCACGGAGTCTGCAGGGCGTGGCCGGGGGGCAAACATGACCGTGGTGCTCGAAGCAGGTCTCGAAGCAAAGCCGAAGTGGCAACCGAACCTGGACGGCGAGCGCGTGGTGGAAGGAATCCACTACGGCTGGCTGATGCGAGATCACCTCGCCCGCTACGACTATGCCGCGCGGTTCTGCAAGGGCAAACGCGTCCTGGACGTGGCCACCGGCACGGGCTACGGCGCCAACATCTTGAGGCGCGCCGGTGCCGCAGAGGTCGTGGCTGTCGACCGCGAGCAGGGCGCCTTGGATTACGCCGAGCAGAGATACGGCACCGACGGCCTGCGCTGGGTCAACGGCAACGCCTACGAGCTGCCTTTCGAGCGCGAGTTCGACGTGGTCATCTCCTTCGAGACCATCGAGCACTTGAAGGAGCCGGAGCGCTTCGTCCGCGAGTGCAAGCGGGTGGCAAAGCCGGGCGGGCAGTTCATCGTCTCCACGCCCGAGAACGTCGGCGGCCCGCTCTGCAGCGAATTCCACGAGTTCGAATACAACCGCCGCGAATTCCGCGAGGTGCTGGAGCGGAACTTTCCCCGCGTCGAGCTGATGGGCCAGCGCCGCGAGCTCTCCATGGTCTACAAGCCGCTGGGAGATCTGCCCGGCCGCTACTGGTGGAACAACGTCCGCCAAGGTCGCGGCAGCCAGATCTTCTTCACCTTCATGGACCGCATCAACAAGGCGCCCAACCAGCTCCTCGCCTGGGCCAACGGCTATACGGACAAGGTTCGCTCGGAGATCCGGCCCATCGAAGCGCCGCTGCAGCTCTCCAGGCTGCTCAAGCCGCACTACTTCGTCATGCTGGGCATCTGCGTCGTCGACTGATGTGACGGTTGCGCGCCGTTGCAGCGCCTGTCACATCTTGCGGCCGTCGAAGTGCTTCACCTCGAGCTTGCTGGTGTCCAGGTCTTCGAGGCAGAGCGTGTTGACGGCGTACATGTCCGAGCCGTCCTTGCCCTTGCCGCTCGCGAACGCGTGGATGCCGCACTTGTTGCAGAAGGTGTGATGCAGGTGGCGCTTGCCGAACTGATAGTCGGTCAAGGTCTCCTTGCCGCTCAGCAGCTTGAACTGCGAGGCCGGAATGAAGGCGCGCAGCGCGGCGACGCGGCTGCAGATGGAGCAGTTGCAGGCCATCACGCTCTCGGGCGACATGGTCGCCTCGAAAGTGACGCTCTTGCAGTGACAACTGCCGGAATAGGTCTTTGATTCGGCCATTGGGCCTCCCGAGTGTGGCGGCAGTGTAGATCACGCTGTGGCTTGGGGTGTGAAACGCGATGGGTATTTTCCGTGGGCGAGGTACTCACTGGCCGGACGGGCCGGTTAGCGCTCTGCTGAAGCGGCGATCGAGGGTGACGCAGCCTCGGTGATTTTTTCTTTCCGGGCGGAATTGCACGTTGGGTGCCGGCGCGGGGCCTGGGAGCAGTGATGATGCGCGTCATAGGGATTGTGCTCGAGGCGCGCGGATTTTGCGGGGCGCAATCCGGTGCACGTCACACAGCGCATGCGGCCGGGAGTCGGGCATCTGCGGACGCAGTCACGGTTCGCGGCGATTCAGAGTGCGCTCCGTGCGGCGAGCGGGAAGTTTGGCATGCAGGTCGTGCACTTCTCGGTGCAGGGGAATCACTTGCACCTGATCGTCGAGGCAGACGGCAAAGATGCGCTTTCGCGGGCGATGAAAGGCCTCGCGGTGCGGGTCGCGGTCAGGCTCAATCAGCTC
>DATBAA010000547.1:0-4158 GCA_036271755.1 Myxococcales bacterium
AGGTCAGGATGCAGGCGCCGTCGCCGAGCAACAACGTATCGAAGTCGAGCGTCGATAGGTTCTTGAGTGAGTCGCGCAGGCGCGGCAGATCGTCGATCGCAGCCGGCGGCAAGAGCGCGCAAGCTCCGGGCGGCTTGCCCACGCAGGCATCGCCGATGACGAGGATCTTCCGCGCCGGCCAGTGCAGCGCAATCTCCCCGGGAGACTTGCCCGGCGCCGCCACCACCGTAAAAGGCCCGACGCGCTGACCGTAGGTCAGATCGCCGTCGACGGTGACTCCCTTCTCGCGCGCGAACGCGGCGTCGGCCGGATGGATGAACACCTTCGCGCCCGTCCGCGTCTTCACCTTCATCGAAGCGCGGAAGTGGTTGCGATTGGTGAGCACGATGCTCTCGACGCCCTCGCCGGCCAGCTCGTCGAGGACGGCGTCGCTCATCTCCACCGGGTCGATGCACACCTTGCCCTCGCGGACGAGGTAGCCATTGAAATCGTAGCCGTGGCGTTCGGAAAACCACGGCCAGGTGAGGATGCCCGGCAGGATTTCGTTCATGTCCCGCAGAGTACGCTGTTTCAGCGCTTCTGCGGAACGTACTGGTTGTTGTTCTCCACGCTGTCCGGATTGTTGATCTCCGAGCCCTGGACGGCGCGGCGCGGGTGCTCCACCTGGGCCAGCGGCTCGCGGCTGTTGTAGCGGGTGCTGTCCGGCGCTTCGCTCTCGGCGCGGCGGACCTGGGCGTTGGTGGAGAGGATCGCGGCGAGTGCGACGGTGCAGGCGGTTGCGAAGAGGCGCTTCATTGGCTGCTCCTTTGTTTGCGCTTTGAAAGAGCAAACCGCGAGCCAATGTTTCCCCTCTGAAACCCGGCCGCAATCAGCGGAAATGTTCCTGGGGCGCTGGGAGATCTTCCGTGCTCAAGACTTGCGTCCGAAGATGCCGGACGAGCGGACGAAGAAGACGCGCTCGCCCGTCTGGTTGAAGAGCTCGCCCAGCGTGAAGATGGTGCCGCGCTCGGGGTGGCGCTCGGACGGCTTCTTGGCGGTGACGGTCATGCGCCCGCGCAGCACGTCGCCCGGCCGCACGGGCTTGAGCCAGCGCAGCTCGTCGATGCCCGCTGAGCCCTGGCTGGTGGAGTCGCCCACCACCGCGCGCACCAGCAGGCTCATGTAGATGGACGCGGTCTGCCAGCCGCTGCCGATGAGCCCGCCATACATGGTCTTCTTCGCGGCCTCCTTGTCGATATGGAACGATTGCGGGTCGTAGACGCGGGCGAAGTCGAGGATCTCCTGCTCGGTCATCTGGTGCTCGCCCAGCTCGAAGACCTGGCCGGTCTCGAAGTCGTCGTAGGTGCGCATGGCGCGTTCTCTAGCCGAGATCCTGGGCCATCTCCAGCTGCGAGAGCGCGCCCGGCCCGAAGCCCGCGGCGGTGAAAAAAGGCGCGGCCAGGCCCTCCGGCAAAAGCGGCGGCACCGACACGCGCTGCTCGGGAAAGTGCGCCGCCAGCGCCTTCACCAGGCGCAGCGCGTGGCCGCGGCGGCGCTCTCCGGGCAGCGTGAAGAGCCCGCGCAGCCACGCCACCTGGCCTGTGACTCCCGAGACATAGGCAAAGGCTTTTTGCTCCAGCGTGAAGCAGCGGGCGCCCGTCGGCGGCGCCGCGAGGCTGGCGCGCTCGAGCTGCCAGGGCAGCGAATCGTCGGGCGGAAGCACCTGCGAGAAGCGCGCCGGGTCCAGCTCTTCCAGCGGCGCGGCCATAGGCGCAATCGAGGCTCCCTCGTAGCCGATCAGCCGGCGCACGAGGCTGAAGCCGCTCCGCTCGTAGAGAGCCCGCGCGGGAGCGTTGCTTTCGAACACCTCGAGCCGCATGCGCGCATCGCCGCGGGCGCGGGCATCTTCGAGGATGCGCGCCACCAGCTTGCGGCCCACTCCCTGGGCGCGCGCTTCGGGAATGATGCCCATCGCCGCGAGGCGCGAGACCCGGCCCCGCCGCGCAATCAAGGCCAGCCCCGACGGCGTGTTGCCGCTCCAGAAGATGCGCGAGGCGGCGAGGTCGATGTGCTCGGCGCAGACGCGCTCGGCCAGCGCGGCGGCGGTGAAGTTCATCGGCAGGAGGTAGTGGCGAAAGCCGTCGGTGAAGAGCTGTGCCAGTGCGGGCAGCGTCAGCTCCGCCGCGGTGTCGATGCGCAGGGCGTCCATGCGCTCTCTTTACGCCGTGCGGGCTGTCACGGCGAGCGTTGCCTGGGACTGCTAGAGTCGTCGTGCACGAGGTCTGGCCGA
Source organism: Myxococcales bacterium (assembly GCA_036271755.1). Taxonomy (GTDB): domain Bacteria; phylum Myxococcota; class Myxococcia; order Myxococcales; family 40CM-4-68-19; genus 40CM-4-68-19. Next base: position 2,270 of record DATBAA010000547.1, read on the forward strand.
GGGGTGCATGTCGACGTCGTCCACCAGCACCACCACGACCGAGGCGCCGGCCGCGACCACGACCGAAGCGCCTCCCGAGACGACGACCGCGGCCCCGGAAGAGACCACCACTGAAGCGCCGGGCAGCACCACCACCGGCGAGCCCTCCAGCACCACGACCGGCGATCCGTCGACCACCACCACCGCCGCCTCGGGCGATGCGCCCACCGTCGAAGAAGTCACCTTCGCCATCGACCCGGACGACGGCTCGGAACACAACCCGCACTCGGTCCAGATCAGCTCGGACGCCAAGCTGACCATCACCTGGTCCACCCAGAACGCGGCCTCGGTGCGCATCGATCCGCTGCCCGGACCTTTCGACGCCTCGGGCTCTGCCGAGCTCAAGTCCGAGGACGCCAGCTACACCATCGTCGCGGTGGCGGACGGCGGCGCCGAGTCCGCGCCCTACGCGCTGGAAGTGCACACGCACGACCCCAGCGAGGTCGTCTCGTCGCACACCGACGTCACCTCGGGCGTGGCCAAGGTCATCTCCTTCACCGCCAGCACCGGCGACAGCGCGGCCGCGGGCGCCAGCGTCGAGCTCTCCATCGTCGCCAGCGTCGACGTCGAGTCGGCCAAGGTGGGCGATGACGAGGTGACGCTCGCCGACAGCGGCGACGGCCACAAGACCGGCACCGCCACCGTCACCATCCCCGACGCGGGCGACACCAGCGTCACCTACACCTGCGAGGCGAGCAAAGACGGCGCCGTCGCGGACACCGCGACGCTCACGCTCGAGATCACGCCTTCGACCACGACGACGACGGCGCCTTCGAGCAGCACCACTTCGCCGTCGAGCAGCACCACCGCGCCTTCGTCGACCACCACGGCGCCTTCCACCACCACCACCGCTCCGTCGACCACCACTACCGGCGCGCCCTGGGACGTGGCCGACTTCGCCATCGTGCTCCTCGACGCGGCCGGCAACCCCGTCGACTCCGGCACGGCCTAGCAGACCATGGCGCGCGACTTCGACCGCGAGTGGAGCACCGGCTATTGGGACTACATGCGCGATCTCAGCCACGTCTCGCGCTACGGCCTCTTGGCCTCGCTGGTGCTGCACGGCCGCGAGCAGCCCGCGGTGCTCGACGTAGGCTGCGGCGAAGGAACGCTGGCCGAGCACCTGCACGGCCGGGCGAGCTATCTGGGCTTCGACGTCTCTGGCGAGGCGGTCGCGCGGGCGGCCGCGAAGCACCCCGAAGCGCGCTTCGCCACGGCTTCGGTGACGGACTTTCAATCCGACGAAAAGTTCGACGCCATCGTCTTCAACGCCATCCTCTATTTGTTCGACGACAAGCGCGCCATCGTCGCCCGCTACGCCAAAATGCTGAAGCCGGGCGGCGTGCTCGTCCTCGAAAACCACACCACCTTCCGCGCCGCGCGCGACTACTTTCGCAAGGTGGGCGAGCTGCAGGATTCGGCCGGCTGGGAGAAGATCGGCGCCGCCGTTCCGCTCGACTGGCTAGCGCCGCTCTTCCAGGAGTATCGTCACGAAGCGCACTACACGCTGGTGAATTGGAGCGTGGCCAACAGCGAGCTCCCCTGCCGGCACGTCCACGTCTTCCGGCAGCGGCCGCCCGCGGGCTTCAGCGAGGAGTCGGCGCCCTACCTCTTCGGCACCGAATCGATGGGGCCGGTGCTCGACGCGGTCAAGGTCGCGGGGCGCAGCGTCTTGACCGTGCTGGGCGGCGCCGATCAGCTGCTCAACTTCGTCCATGCCGGCGCGCGCGAGGTGATTGGTTTCGACATCTCGCGGGCCGCGTCCCATGTCGCCGAGCTCAAGTTCGCCGCGCTGCGCACCTTGACTCGCGCGCAGTTCCTCTCGCTCTTTCTCGACCTGCAAAACGGCG
>DATBAA010000548.1:0-10510 GCA_036271755.1 Myxococcales bacterium
TCGAAGCTTGGCCATCTGAGGACGGCAATTTTACGCCGTGGCTCGCGGAACCGTCTTCACTCTCGCTTCTGGGTGAGGCTTTGGACATGGAGCTCGAGGTCGAGGCGGTCGAGCACCGAGTAGGCTTGTTCCGGGCGGACATCCTGGCGCGCGCGACGGACGAAGCTGACCACCGCGTGATCATCGAAAACCAGTTTGGAAGGACGAACCATCAGCATCTGGGCCAAGTGCTGACGTATCTCGCTGGTGTGGAGGGCACGAAGACGATCGTCTGGATTGCCGAGACCATTCAGGCCGACCATCGGGCAGCGATCGACTGGCTCAACACCAACACGACCGAGGAGTTCTCCTTCTTCGCGATCGAGATCTCGCTGTGGAGGATCGGGAACTCCTCGCCCGCTCCACGCTTCAGTGTGGTTGCCAGTCCGAACGACTGGACTCGCACGGCGCGGACCGCAGCCAGAGAAGTTGGTGAGGTTGGCCTCGCCGAACGACACCACATCCGGATGGCGTATTGGGCTTCCTTTGCGGAGTATTTGAGTGAGAAAAAATCACCATTTCGAATCCGCCGGGCGAACAAGGACCACTGGTTTGAGTTTCCGACTGGGCGGTCAGGGTTCGTGATCAGCGCGACAATCAGCACTGAAAAGAAGAGAATTGGCGTTGAGTTTTATGTCCACCGCGATCCGGACAAGGTTGCGTTTCGAGCACTCAAAGCCCAACAGGAGGAGATCGAACGGGATTCGGCGAGCCGCTCGATTGGCAGGAACTGCCCGGCAAAAAGGCGATGCGGATCGCCCTTTATCGTCAAGGTGTCGACCCTTCTGATGAAGGCCAATACCTGGACCTGAACAGCTGGATGCTCTCGAAGATGGAGAAATTCAAGACGGTATTTGCACCGCGAGTGAGATTGCTGCCAACGATGACCGATCTCCCTCACTCAGTGGAGCCTTTTGAAGATTAACTCTTGCTCGAGCAATCTGCGTTCGGAGATAATGGCCATCACGTGAAGTCCAGCTGGCGGAGGCGTTCGCCGCCGTCGACGACGAGCTCGCTGCCGGTGATGAATGCGGCGGCGTCGCTGGCCAGGAAGAGCACGGGGCCGACGACGTCCGCCGGGGTGGCCATGCGCTTCCCCAGCGGCACGCGCTGCGCGACGCGATCGTACGCTTCGCGGTCTGCCCACAAGCGCGAGTTGGCGCCCTCGGTGTCCACCGGCCCGGGCGAGACGCTGTTGCAAGTGATGTTGAAGGGCGCCCACTCCGACGCCAGCGACTGCATCAGCGAGAGGATGCCGGCCTTGCCCGCGCCCGACGGCGCCATGGCCGGAGAGCCCGAGACCGCGTTGGTGGCCGCGATGGAGATGACGCGCCCTCGGCCCGAGTCTCTCAAAGGCTCGAACGCCGCTCGGCACATGTGGAAGGTTCCGTCGAGCACCACCGAGACGATGGCTCGCCAGCCGTTCTGCGAGATGGCCGCGGCGGGCGCCAGGAAGTTGGCCCCGTGGTTGTTGATCAACACGTCCAGCCGCCCCAACTCACTGACGGTCTGTTCCACGGCGGCCTGGCATTGCTTCAGCTCGCGCACGTCGCAGCTCAGCGAGATGGCCCGCCGGCCGGACGCGCGCAGCTCGTCGCGAAACTCATCGGGCGGCTTTCGCGAGGCGATCGCGACGTCGGCGCCGCTGGCGACGAACGCCTTGCAGAGCGCGCGTCCAATGCCGCCGGCGCCACCCGTCACGAGCACGACCCGCCCGCTGAGGTCGACCTTCATCACGCCTTGGCGCTGTGCAGTTTCTCGGCGCGTGCTTTGAAATTGGCGAGCAGCGACGGCAGCGACTGTTCGGCCAGCGCTTTTTCGATGAAGCCCGGGACGAGCGCGGAGAGCCGCAGGTCGATGTTGTAGGTGGCGTCCGTCGTGTCCGGCTTCGCGCCGGGCTTCAAGGTCCACGAGCCGTCGTTGCCCTTCATCATCTCGCCCTTGATCATCGTCCAGCGAAGCACGTTGGGCCGCTCTGCCGTGTGCCTCAAGGTGTAGTTGATGACCTTGGCCTTGATGTCGACCGTGTACGTCACGTCCTTGGCGTCGCCCTGGCCGGCCCCGACCACGACCTTCTTCACCTCGGGCAGGAACTCCGGATACTTCGCGTAGTCGGCCACCACCTCGAAGAACTTCTCGGGCGGAACGTTGATGGTGACCGATTTGCTCGCCTGGGCCATTTGCGCGCTCCCGCTCTTTCTAAAGAAGGGTTGCGCGGTCTATATCATTCAGGCCTTGGCGGTGGCGCGGCCTTTGTGCGCGAGTGTCAGGAGCGGCGGCAAGAGCAGCCTGGGCAGGATGGCGAGCGTCAGCATGCCGCCAATCACCACGATGGCCAGCGGCTTCTGCGTCTCGCTGCCGATGCCGCGCGAGACCGCCGCCGGCAAGAGGCCAATCAGCGCCACCGAAGCAGTCATCAGGGCAGGGCGCAGTCCGCGCTCGGAGGCGAGCATGGCGCCGTAGTCCAGCGAGTGGCCCTCGCGCCACATCTTCTGCGCATAGGTTACGACGATGATGGCGTCCTGCACGGCGATGCCGAAGATGGAGATGAAGCCCATGGCCGCCGAGATGGACAGATGCGTGCCGGTGAGAAAGAGCGCCACCACGCCGCCGCTGCAAGCCACCGGAATGCTGAGCAGCACGATGCCCATGTCGCGGATTCCGCCGACCGCCGAATAGACCAGGAAGGCGATGAGCAAGAGCGTCAGCGGGATGATGACCTTCAGGCGGTCGGTCGCCTCGCGCAGCTGATCGGCTTCGCCCGCCCACTCGAAGTGCGTGTCGTAGGGCGGCTTGACCAGGTCTTTCACCTTCTGCTGCGCCTCGGCGATGGTCGAGCCCAGATCGCGGCCGCGGACGGAGAACTTCACCGGCGCGTAGCGGCGGTTGTCCTCGCGGTAGATGACCGACGGGCCGTCCTCCTCCGAGATCTTCGCCAGCTGCCCCAGCGGAATCTGCGCGCCGTCGGGCGTGGGCACCAGGATCTGCTTGATGGCGCGCAGATCCTTGCGGAACGGCTCTGCCCAGCGAATCACCAGGTCGAACTTCTTCTCGCCTTCGTACACCTGCGTGATCGCCTGGCCGCCGATGGCCGCCTGCACGACCTGGCCGACGTCGCCGACGTTGAGGCCGTAGCGGCCGGCCAGCTCGCGGTCGGGCGCGATTTGCACGTCGGGCTGCCCGAGCGAGCGGAACATGCCCAGGTCCTCGACGCCCTTCACGTGCTGCAGCACGGAGATGATGGAGGCCGCCATGGCTTCGTTGACCTTCAAGTCCGGGCCCACGACCTTGACGGTGTTCTCGCCTTTGACGCCGCTCATCGCCTCTTCGACGTTGTCGGCGATGGCCTGCGAAAAGTTGAAGTCGACGCCGGGGAACGAGTCCTGCAACTCGCGCGAGAGCTGCGCGGTGAGGGTCTCTTTGGTGACGCCGTGCCGCCACTCGTCGTTGGGCAGGAGCGGCGCGAACATCTCGATGTTGTAGAAGCCGGACGGGTCGGTGCCGTCGTCGGGCCGGCCCAGCTGCGAGACGACGGTGCGGATCTCGGGGTTGCCGCGCTTCTCGCACTTGGGGTCGGTGTCGGCGCAGCCGAGCAGGATGCGGCGCATGCGGCCCACATACTTCGCGCTCGTCTCCAAGGAGATGCTGGTGGGCAGCGTGGCGCGGATCCAGAAGTTGCCCTCTTCCAGCTTGGGCATGAACTCACTGCCCAGCGCCACCGCGAAGAGCACGCCGGCCAGCGCGACGGGGATGGCGGCCAGGCCCAGCGCGGCCCAGCGGCGTTTCAGGGCAAAGCGAAAGAGCGGCCGGTAGATCCTATCGACCGTTCTGAGAAAGCGATTGTCATGCCCATGAGCCTTCTCGCCCGGCTTGGGCTTCGGCTCGACCTTGAGCGCCCAGGCCGCGAGCACCGGCGTCAGCGTAATCGAGAGCAGCACCGCGCCGCCGATGGCGAAGGCATACGTATGCGCCATCGGAGAGAAGATCACGCCGGCCACGCCGGTCATGGTGAAGAGCGGCACGAAGGCCAGCGTGATGATCAAGGTGGAGAAGAGCATGGGCGAGCCGATCTCGCCCGCCGCCGAAGCGATGCGCTCTCGAAGCGAGCCCGCGCCGAGCGGACCCAGGTGGCGGAAGATGTTCTCCACCATGATGACGGTCGAGTCGACGATGATGCCGAAGTCGACCGCGCCCAGGGAGATGAGATTGGCCGGCGTCCCGGTGAAGACCATGCCGCAGAAGGCCGCCATCAAAGCGAGCGGAATGTTGACCGCGGCGACCGCGGCGGCGCGCGCCTGGCCGAGGAAGATCCAGAGGACGCCCGTCACCAGCAGCATGCCGACGATGAGATTTTCGATCACCGTATGCGTGGTCAGCTTCACCAATCGTTCGCGGTCGTAATAAGTCTCGAGCTCCATTCCGACCGGCAACAAATGATTGGCGCGAATGGCCTCGACGCGCTCGTGGACGCCTTTCAAGGTCTCCAGCGAGCTGCCGCCGTAGCGCATGAGGATGATTCCCTGCACCACGTCCGGCTCGAGATCGCGGCCGACGATGCCCAACCGCGGCGCCGCGCCCACGCCGACGTCCGCCACGTCCTTCACCCGCACCGGCGTGCCCTTCTGCTCGGCGAGGACGATCTGGCTGATGTCGTTCAATGAATGGATCAGCCCCAATCCGCGGACGTTGAACGATTGCTCACCCAACGAGAGCCGCTGCCCGCCGACGTTCTGGTTGGCGTTGGCGATGCTGGTGGTCAATTGATTCAACGAGAGGCCGTGACCTTTGAGGCGATAGGGATCGATGTCGACGTGAAACTCTTTCGTCTCGCCGCCGAAGCCCACCACGTCGATGACGCCCGGCACCTGGCGGAACTGCCGCTCGAGGATCCAATCCTGCGCGGTCTTCAGCTCGGCCAGCGAATAGCCGGGGCCTTTCAATACATATCGATAGATCTCGCCGATGGCGTTCCACGGCGAGATCTGCGGCTGGATGCCGGCGGGCATTTGAATGAACTGCAGCCGATTCAAGACCCGCTGCTGCGCCTCGTGATACTGCGGGTTCCAATTGAAGTAACACTTCACGTCCGACAAGCCGAAGAGCGATTGCGAGCGGATATGATCGAGGTCGATCATGCCCGACAGGCCGTTCTCCAGCGGGACGGTGATGTAGCGCTCCACCTCCTCCGCGCTCCAGCCGCCGGGCTGGGTGATGATCTCGATCATCGGCGCGACTGGGTTTGGATACGCTTCGATGTCGAGGCGCGAATAACAATAGAGGCCGGTGCCCAGGAGCGCGGCGGCGACGGCGAGGATGAGGAAGGGCGCCTTCAGGCCCTTCGCGACGAGCCACTTCACAACATGCCGCTCATCAGCAGTGCGCCGGAGGTGACGATGGGCTCGCCCACCGCGAGGCCGCTCTTGACCGGCACGGGGTCCGAGTCGCTCTCTTCCAAGACGACGCGGCGCCGCTCGAACTTGAGCAAGCCGTTCTCGTTGGTGCCGGTCTGGACGAAGACCGCGCGCTCCTCGCCGATGTGCACGATGGCGCTGCGGGGAATGGCCAGCGTCCGGTGGCTTGGAGTGGCGATGGAGACCGTCGCATACATTTCAGGGAGCAACTCGTGATTCGGATTGCGGAGCGTGCAGCGGACGCGGGCGGTGCGCGACGCGGGGTCCAACGCGGACGAGATCCATTCGACGCGCCCGATGAACGTACGGCCGGGATAGGCCACCACCTTGACCGAGATATCGGCGCCGATCTTGAGGCGCGCGACGTCCACCTCATAGACGTCCGCGTAAGCCCAGACGGGGTCGAGCGAGCCGATGGTGAAGAGCTCGGGCGAGCTGCCGCCGGCGTATTGGCCTTGCACCTCCATTCCCGGATTGGCGGTGCGCGAGATCACCTCCCCGTCGATGGGCGCGCGCAGCGAGAAGCTCTGGCCGTGGCTGCGGAAGACCGCGGCGCGGGAGCGGGCGCGGGACAGCTCTGCCTTGGCCTGCTCCGCCGCGCTCTGGGCCTGCTCGAGATCGCGCTGCGCGCCGGCGTGGGCCTCGTAGAGCTCCTTCTGCCGCTTGTAGTCGCGCTCGGCCGCCATCGACGCTGCTTCGGCTTTGTTCAAGTCCGAGAGCGCGTTGCCGGCGTCGGGCGATTCGATCTCGGCCAGCGCGTCGCCCTTCTTCACGTGCTGCCCCGGCGTCACATCCAGCTTCACGATGCGGCCAGAGACGGGCAAGAAGACGTGCGAGACGCGCTGGTCGTCGAAGGAGATGCGGCCCGGCGCATCGAGCGTGGTGCCGACGTTCTGCTCCTGCGCCACCTCGACGTGCATCTGCTGCGCGTCCAGCTGCTGCCTCGAGAGGGTCACGAAGTTTCCGGTCTTCGGCGGCTCGGGGGCCTCTTCGTGCTTCGCGCAGCCGTGGAGCGCCCAACACAGCGTGACGGCGGACAAGGCTCTCTTCATGTCTTTCCCACGGCCGCGTCGAGCTGATAGGTCGCGAGCCAGAAGTCGTGCAAGTCCTTCAGATACTCCGCGTGCGTCTGCGCCCAGGTCCGCTGCGCGTCGAGCAGATCGAGCAGCGAGGCCGCGCCTTTCTCGTACTGCACCTGCACCAGATCGCGCGCGCGTTTGGCGCGGTCCAGGAGGCGCGCCTGCATGCGCTCCACCAGCTTGCGGTTGGCCGCCGCGGCGGCGTGCGCGGACTGCACGTCCAGCAACGCCTGCGCGCGCGCTTTTTCGAAGGTGAGCTGCTGGGTCCGCACGTCGGCTTCGGCGTGGGCGATCTCTCCCTGCTGTTGATAGAAGACCGGCACGCCCAGCTGCAAACCAATGGTCAGCGTCGGCGGCTGCAGCGCGCTGTTGCCCGAGCCTTCCTGGTTGTATTGGGCGCTCACGGCCACGTCGGGGATGCGCTGGCGGCGGGCCAGCGTCAACGCGGCCTGCGCGCGCTCCACCTGCTGCTGCGCCGCGAGCAGATCGGGACGCGCAGCGATGGCCTGCTGGCTCGAGGAGTCCAAGGTGTCCTGCGCTTGCGGCAAAGGCTTCGTCAGCACCATCGGATCGACGGCGAAGTCCGGTAAGATCTCGCGGACGCCCAAGAGGTAGGCGATCTGCAGCCGGGCCGCGCGCGCCTGCTGCTCCGCCAGGTCGCCGGCCTGCAGGGCCTCCAGCGCCGCCACCTCGACTCGCGACAGCTCGGCCTCGGAGATGGCGCCGGCGTCGAACCGCTTCTGCACCAGCGCCAGCGTCTTGCCCGACGAGTCGGCCAGCTCGAGGGCGAAGTCGCGCTGCGCGGTCTGCAGCGCGGCGTCCAGCATGGCTTGACGGACTTGCAACGACAGCGTGCGCAGGGCGTCGTCGCGCGACTTCCGCGCGGCGGCCAGCGCGGCGCGGGCGGTGTCGATGCGCAGGCCGCGCTTGCCGGTGAAGAGGTCGGAGAGGGCGCTTGGGTCGGTGAGCCCGACGGAGAACGCCGTCGCCGAGCAGCCCGGACAGGCGCCGGGGTCGTAGTCGAACGACTTGCCGGCGCTCACGCCCAGCTGCGGATTCGCCACCGCGTGCGCGGCCCGCTCGTCGCCTCGAGCGGCGGCCACCTGCGCGTCGGACAACAGCAGGTCGAAGCCCCTTTCGCGAAAGAGCTTCAGCGCATCGTCCATGGTCAAGACGGATGGCATTACCAAGGCGACGGCGAGCACGAAATGCACGCTCATGGTTCTACTGGAGAATTCATTTTCAGAGCAGCGGCGGACGTCGGAGAGGTATTTTGGCGCAGGTGTCGTTCGTCAAAACATTGACTCTGACAACGATTCGCGATGTGAAGCGCCCCCCATGAGAGCGCAGCTGGTCCGCGTCGCGGTCCTGGAGATCTACGAGCAGGTTCGCCGCGAGGGCGCCAGGGCCGATCAGGCGCTCCAGCGCGTCCTTCGCCGGGAGAAGCAGCTGCGCTCGGTGGAGCGGCGCGCCGTCTCCGACGCCGTGTATGGCCTTCTGCGGCTCCAGGGCAGGGTCGACGACTTGCTGGGGCGCGCCCTGGCGACGCGCGGGTCGGGGCTGAACAAGCTCGCTACACCGACCCAGCATCTGCTGCGTTATGCGGCTTATCTGGTCATCGGTGAGAAGCAGAGCGGCGAGAGCGCGGCTGGACTCGCCGGGCAGGAGGTCGCTTCCTATCGTTGGGCTTTGGAGCTGCTGCAGGATCCGGCGGCGCTGGGCTCCGCGCAGGATCCGCTCGATGCCCTGGCCGCCGAGACTTCGCTGCCGCGCTGGCTGGCGGCGCTCTGGGAGTCGCAGCTGGGCGCTGCCGAGACCCGATTGCTTGCCGAAGCACTGAATCAGCGCGCGCCGCTGACCGTGCGGACGAATGTCTTGAAGAACGAGCGTGAAGAGCTCTTGAAGACGCTGGCCGCCGACGACTGCAAGGTGATTTCGACGAAGCTCTCGCCCTGGGGCGTGACCTTTACCGGACGGACGAATGTCTTCGCGCTGAAGAGCTTCAAGGCCGGGCTGTTCGAGGTGCAGGACGAGGGCAGTCAGATGATCGCGCTCGCTTGCGAAGCGCGGCCCGGGCAGATCGTGGTGGATGCCTGCGCGGGCGCCGGCGGCAAGACGTTGGCGCTGGGCGCGGAGATGCGCAACAAGGGGCGGCTGGTGGCGTGCGATCGCGATGCGCGCAGGCTGGACGAGCTGCGGCCCCGGGCGCGGCGCGCTGGGATGCACAATTGGGAAGCACGCGGGGTGCCGGAAGGCGCGGCGGGTCTGACTCGCATCGCCGATCTGGTTGGCCAGGCCGACGTGGTGCTGGTCGACGCGCCCTGCAGCGGCCTGGGCGCGCTGCGGCGCAATCCGGACGCGCGCTGGCGGTTGAATCAAGCCGAGGTCGATACCTTTCCGCCGCGGCAATTGGAGATTCTCCAGCGGTATGCGCAGCTGGTGAAGAAGGGCGGGCGGCTGATCTACGCCACCTGCTCGATCAACCGGCAGGAGAACCAGGACGTGCGCGCGAAGTTCCTGGCCGATGCGCCCGAGTTCGAGGAGGCCGCGCCCGAGACGCAGCTTCTGCCTCATCGCGACGGCACCGACGGCTTCTACATCGCGCCGCTGCGCCGCAAAAATCCCAAGTGAACGATGTTCACCCGGCTGCATTCCCGGACATCGCGGCATTGGTTGTGCGGTAACGTCCCGAGCCGCGCGCGCCGGTTCCAGATACCGTCCGGAGATGATCATTCTGGATCGCGTCGGGAAGGAGTACGCCACGCCGGCCGGGACGTTTTCGGCCTTGCGCGAGGTGAGTCTGCGCATCGCCACCGGCTCGCTGACCGCCGTCATCGGCAAGTCGGGCAGCGGCAAGTCGACGCTCTTGAACCTCATCGGCGGTCTCGACAGGGCCAGCAGCGGCACGCTCGAGGTCGAAGGCGCGGCAGTGCACGAGATGAGCGAGGCGCGGCTGTCTGCGTGGCGCGGCCGCAAGGTGGGCTTCGTCTTCCAGTTCTTCCAGCTCTTGCCGACGCTGACCGCGGTCGAAAACGTGATGCTTCCCATGGACTTCGCGGGCGTCATCAAGCCACGTGAACGCCGTTCACGTGCCCTCGAGCTGCTCGACCGGACGGGTATTGCCGAGCAGGCGAGCAAGCTTCCTTCGACGCTCTCCGGCGGCCAGCAGCAGCGCGTGGCCATCGCCCGGGCGCTCGCCAACGACCCAGACCTGCTACTGGCGGACGAGCCGACGGGCAACCTCGACTCCGAGACCGCGCAGGCCGTCTTCGAGCTCTTTCGCGGTCTGGGCAAGACGGTGATCATCGCCACCCACGAGCGCGATCTGCCGGCGGACCGCACGGTGCTGATGGCCGACGGGCGCATCGTCCAATGAAAGCGCTCGTCGCGCTGGCGTTGGCGCTCGGCATCGCGGGGCTCACGGCCGGCCTGTCCAGCTATGCGATCCTCGTGCGCGAGTTGAACCGGGGATATCTCGAGACCAGTCCCGCATCGGCCATCCTCCGCACCGACGCACTGGACGAGGCGACGCTGCAGGCGGTGCGGGCCGTGCCGGGAGTCGAGGTGGCCGAAGCCCGCCGGGTCCTGAGCGGGCGCATCAAGGCCGGGCCAGCACAGTGGCGCACCTTGACGCTCTTCGTGGTCCAGGACTTCGCCGCCATCCGCGTCAGCAAGCTGATGCCGCAGGCCGGCGCATGGCCGCCCGGGCCGGGCGAGATCCTCATCGAGCGCGACGCGCTGCAGGTGGCGCGTGCCCGGATCGGCGACGAGGTCACCGTCCGCACGGCGCGCGGCGTGGATCACGCGCTGCGGATCTCCGGCACGGTCAAGGACGTGGGTCAGGCGCAGGCGCGCATGGAGAACCTCGTCTACGGCTACGTGACGCTGCAGACGCTGGCGCTGCTCGGCGAGGCGCCGGTGCTGGACCGGCTTTATCTCCAGGGTGGCGACGCCCTGCAAGTGAAAGCCGTCCTGGAGGCG
>DATBAA010000549.1:0-6773 GCA_036271755.1 Myxococcales bacterium
GGGCCTGCGCGGCCTTGATCGCCGCGTCGAGCCGCGCCACCAGCTCGCGCGCGCCGAACGGCTTCACCACGTAGTCGTCGGCCCCGGCGCGCAGGCCGAAGACGCGGGCCTCCTCGCCGGCGTGCGCGGACAAGAGGATGACCGGCACCTGGGCGGTGCGCGGATCCGCCCGCAGCGCGCGCACCAGGGTGAAGCCGTCCATGCCCGGCATCATCACGTCCGACAGGATGGCGTCGGGAGGCGTCGCCCGCGCGTACGCAAGCGCCTCTTCCCCGCCGGCGACCACGCGCACCGTGAAGTGCTCCTCGAGCACCTCCGCGACGTAGCCGCGCATCTCCGGATGATCCTCGACCAGCAGCACCTCGCTCTGCGCCGGCCGCGGAATGCCGCTGCAGCGCTGCGGCTGCTCCTCCGCCTCGGGGAAGCGCACCGCGCGCGCCGGCAAGCTGACGGTGAAGGTGCTGCCCTGCCCCAGCGTGCTCTGCGCCGAGACGGTGCCGCCGTGCAGCTGCACCAGCTCGCGCACGAGCGACAGGCCGATGCCCGTGCCCTCGTCCCTGCCCTGCGCCGACTCGACGCGGTGGAAGCGCTCGAAGATGCGCGGCAGGTCGGCCTCGGCGATGCCCACGCCGGTGTCCTGCACGGTGAGCTCGACCTGGTCCTGCTTGCCCTCGAGCGCGATGCGGATGGTGCCTTGAAAGGTGAACTTGAAGGCGTTGGAGAGCAGGTTCAGGACGATCTTTTCCCACATCGACGGATCGACCGGGACGGGCTCCGCCAGCTGCGGGCAGTCGACGATCAGCCGCAGCCCCGCGCCGCTCAGCGCCGCGTCGAAGCTGCTCGCCAGGTCGCGGGTGAGCGCGGCCAGGTCGGTGGGAATGCGGTTCACCTCCGAGTGGCCGGCCTCGAAGCGGGCGAGATCGAGCAGCGAGTTGACGAGCCGCTGCAAGCGCAGCCCGTTGCGCCGCGCCAGCTGCTGCCGCTCGCGCTGGCGGGGCGAGAGCGGCTGCACCTCGTCGGCGAGGCCGTCCTCGATGGGGCCGAGCATCAGCGTCAGCGGCGTGCGGAACTCGTGGCTGACGTTGGAGAAGAACGCGGTCTTGACGCGATCCAATTCCGCCAGCGCGTCGGCGCGCTGCTGCTCTCTCTGCAGGCCGCGCGCGGCGCGGATGGCGCGCGCGGCGTGGCCCGCGGCCAGGCGCAGGAAGTCGCGGTTGTCGGGCTGCGTGAGCGCGCCCACGAGAAAGCCGTACGGCTCGTTGGTGGAGATACGCCGCAGCGGCAGCGCCAGCGCCCGTCCGCCCCCGGGAAGCTGCACTTCCAGCTCGGCCGTCCAGGCGTCGCCGAACGGCCAGATGGTCTCCTTGCGCCGCAGCAGCACGGACTTCGGCGCCAGCGCGTCGCCCGGCTCGAGCCCCGCCGCTCCGGCCAGCCGCGCCTCGGCCCCGATGTCGTCGAGCAGATAGAGGAGCGCGAAGGGCACGTCCGCCCGCAGCCCGGCCAGCACCGCGGCGGCCGCCTGGCACGCCTGCTCGGGGGTGTTGCCGTCGAACGCTCCCGGCTGCGCGAGGGCGAGCAGCCGGCGCTGGGCAATGGAGAGCGCAGCGAAGTCGTCGAAAGAGCTCACAAAAATGCCCCCGACGACTGCAATAGGCTTCAAAGGGGCTTTGGGCAACCTTCAATCCGCATACCAAATGCGACTGCTCGAATGGCGCGGTTCAATCAGCGGCGCGCGCGATACAGCTGCGCGGCCCGGCGCGATCGGGAGCGCTCTCCCAGCTCCTCGAGCATCTTCTCCCGCAGCGCCAGCGCCGCCGAGCTGCAGCGTTCGTGCAGCTCCATGGCCCGCGACAGCTCGTCCGGGCTCAGCTCGCGCGCGTCGCTCGCGAAGAGCGGCGCGGTCTGTTGCATGAGCCGCTCGCTCTCCGAGGCATCGCCCCGGGCGAGCGCCGACAAGAGCTGCTCCAGCGCCAGCACCAGCTTCACGGCCGGACGTCCTGCACGGCCTGCGCGAACGCTGCCACCAGCGGCGCGAAGACCTTTTCTGCCTCGCGCGCCAGCTTCAAGTCGCGGCGGATGGCGGCCAGCGTGGCCCGCGCCGCGACGAAGCCGTAGAGCTCTTTCAAGTTCGCCACCAGCTGCGGCGAGAAGCGCTCGTCGAGCGAGCCGCGCAGGTATTGGACGATGTCGCTGGCGCGGGTGAGCGCGTAGACGGCCTCGCCGGCGCGCTTCTGCTCCAAGAGCTCGCAGCCGACGCGCAGCTCCTTCAAGGCCTTGTCGAACAAGAGCACCATCAGGCGCTCTTTCGAGGCGGTCTCGGATTGGGTCTTGCTATAGCGGTGGAGAAGCGCGGTCATTTCGAGCTCGGGGGGTTCAAGGCGTCGAAGGCCTGGGTGAGAAAGCTGGCGTTGGTCTTGAGGTCCGAGATGATCGACTCCATCGACGCGAACGATGCGGCGAGGCGGTCGTGGTAGGCGTCGACCGACAATTGCAAGTTCGCGATGTCGTCGTCCATCTGCGAGACGGTGTCGTTCATGCCCTGCGTGTCGTTGACGAAGACGCCGTCGACCGGGTCGGTGTAGCGCGTCACCACCGCCTGCACCTGCGCGTTGATGCCGGTGCTCGCGGCCGAGAAGAGATCCTTCATGCCCTGCGGGTTCGCGGCGAGCGCGTTCTGGAACGCGGTCTGGTCGATGGTCAATTCGCCGGTGGTGAAGTCGGTCTTCACGCCGATGTCCGCGAGCGAGCGGATGGAGCCGGTGCCGCCGGTAGTGGCCGAAGTGATGGACTGCAGCTGCTGCAGCAGGCTGCGCACCGCCGAGTTGCCCGAGAGCAGCGTCGAAGAGTCCGCGCCAGCGCCGGGGGAGAGCTGCCCGTTCAGCGAGGTGACCAGCGAGTTGTAGGCGTCGACGAAGCCCTGCAGGTTTTGCTGGCTGCCCGTGGGATCGGTGCTCACCACCAGGTCGTCCGGAGCCGCGCTGGTCGAGTTGAGGTTCAAGGTGACGCCGTTGATGGCGTCGGTGATGGTGTTGCTGCGGCGGGTGAACGCCAGGCCGTCGAGCGAGAACTGCGCGTTCTGCGCGGTGGTGATGACGCCCATGGTCAGCGACTGGCCCGCGGTGCCGGTGGTGGTCTCGGTCATCTGCAGCGCGGCCGAGGCGGTGCCGGTGGGGTCGAAGCCGGTGTCCAACGTCGTGACGGAGAGATAGGCCGAGGTGCCGGTGGCGAGGATGGTCGCCGAGACGCGCAGGCCCGAGGCGTTGATGGCCTTGGCCACGTCGCCCAGCTGCATGCCGTCGGTGATGGTCACCGTCGCGGTCTGCCCGCCGGCGGAGAGGTTCAAGGTGCCGCCGCTGACGGGCGCCGAAGCGGAGCCGAAGGCCTGGCTGCGATCGTTGGCGGCCGCGGCCAGCTGGCCGACCTGCAAGGTGTAGCGGCCCGCGCCCGCGCCGGCGGTGGCCGTGGCGGTGAAAGCGGACGAATTGGTCTGCGCGGAAGAGGCGACGACGCCCGCGGTGGAGAGAGACTTGGAGAGCGAGCCCAGCGCCGAGAGCTGGGCCGAGAGTGAAGCCTCGGCGGAGATCTGCGACTTGATGGCCGCCTGCTGCGACTGCAGCTGGGTGATCGGCGCGCCTGCGAGCGCCGTGAGCTGCGTGACCATGCTGCCGGTGTCGAGGCCGGAGATGAGGCCGCTGGCCGTGAAGCTCGGCTTGAAGCTCGTGGTGATGGGTGTCGACACGAAACACTCCCTTCAAGCGACTGCGTTTGAAACGAAAGACTTCGCCCGTCAGTCCCTCATCGAAGGAGCTGACGGGCGGCTAGAAAACTGCGACTACCCCTGGAGAAGCTTCAGCGCCATCTGCGGGATCTGGTTCGCCTGCGCCAGCACCGAGACGCCGGCCTGCGCGAGCACCTGGTCCGAGGTCATGCGCGCGGTCTCCGACGCGACGTCCACGTCGGTGATGCGGCTCTGCGAGGCGGTCAGGTTCTCGCTGGTGGTCTGCAGGTTGTTGATGGCGTGGCCGAGGCGGTTCTGCACGGCGCCCAGGTTGGCGCGCGAGGCGCTCAGCTGCGACAGCGCGGTGTCGACGGCGCTGATCAGGTTCTGCGAGTCCGCGGCGGTGGCCGAGTTGGTCTGCGAGGCGGTGTTGAAGGCCGAGAGCGCCGAGTTCAACGCGGTGAAGCCCGTGGTGGTGGTGTCGATGGAGACCTTGCCGAAGGACACGTTGATGGCGTCCGAGGCGTTGGCGCCGATCTGCAGGGTGGCCGAGCTGCCCGTGCCGGCGGCGGAGGTGACGACGGTTCCAGCGGCCAGGTCGGTGGCGAGGCCGGCCGCGGTCTTGCCGGCCGCGTCGCTGGCGACGTTGATGCTGAGGCCCAGGGACGAGAAGTCCAGCTTGCTGGTGCCGTTGGCGCCGATGGCGGCGAGCGTGATGGTCTGCGCGACGTTGTCGCTGCCGCGGGTCGCGGTCAGCGTGCCGGCAGCGGTCGAGGTGAAGGTGTACGTGTCGCCGGCCTTGGCGCTGGAGACGTCGACGCTGGAGATGGACGCGTTGCCGCCGGTGGTGTTGAACTGCCCGCCGGCCTGCACGGTGCTGGTGGCGGCCTGCTGGGTCTGGAGCGAGCCCGAGAGCAGCGTCTGGCCGTTGAAGCGAGTGCGCTGCGATTCGCCGTTGAACTCCGAGAGCAGCTGCTGCAATTCGGCGTTGATGTTCGAGCGGTCGGAGCCGGAGAGCGTGTCGTTCGCGCCTTCCACGCCCAGCTCGCGCATGCGCTGCAGCATGGACGTCTGCTCGCTCATGCCGCCTTCCGCGGTCTGCACCATCGAGATGCCGTCCTGCGCGTTGCGCACGGCCTGGTTGGCGCCCGAGACCTGCGACTTCAGGTTCTCGCTGATGGCGAGGCCGGCGGCGTCGTCGGAGGCCGAGGTGATGCGGAAGCCGGACGACAAGTGGCTGAGGGCGGAGTTGAGATCGTTCGTCGTGTTCGAGAGGTTGCGCTGGGCGTCGACGGAAGCAACGTTTGTACGGATGGACAGCATGGGTTTGATTCTCCTTGGCGAGGGGTTTGGTTTGTGGCCTCTGTGAAGCTCTTCGGCCCGGCTCCGGAGAGCGTTAAGTCACGTTCATGACGGGGCAGGCTTTAGAGCGAAATCCGTGCCAACCGGGAGTGAAGACGGCGCAGAACGGACGAGCGCGTATAGAGGGCGAGCAGCGGGTCGGCGCGGCCCGGCTGGTACTGCACGGCGATGAGCCCGCGCTGGCCCACCGGCCAGTCGGCGGCGATCTGCAGCGCGGCGGAGTCGACGCCGCCATTGAAGGAGCGGCCGGCGATCTCGAGCGTGATCGGCCCGGGCAGCGTGCCGGCGATGATGATGGTGGCGAGGCGCGGCGGCTTGTTGGCGGTGCGCACGGCCTGCTCGACGTTGGACCCGGCCCTCAAAGCGACCGCGCAGTGCGGAGTGAGCACGCGCAGCATCGCCTGCGTCTCCTCTAGATGGGCGTCGAGCGACGGCAGCGGCACCTGTTCGCGAAAGCGCGCCCCGCGGGCATCTTCATAGAGGAGCACCGCGGTCTCGCCCGCCAGGTCGACGCGGCATTGGATGATGGCCGTGGCGCCGCGCACGTCCAGTGGCCGCTCGGGAGAGAAGGCCAGGTCGGGCGCCTCTGGATCGACCGCGCAGAACTGCGGCCGGGCGAGAAAGTTCGCCGGCGGAATGCGCCGCAGGCGGCCGTCGCGCGCGAGCAGGATCTCGCCGCCGATCTCGCAGGCCGACGCCTTGCCGGAGGAGAGGAGCGTGACGATGCGCGAGAGCCGCGCCACCGCGGGCTGCGCCTCGGGACTCTGCGCGAAGATCTCCACGCGCTCGCGCCGCTGCGCCGCCGCCGCCAGCTGCATCACCGCCGTGCGATCGGGCAGATCGGCAGCGGTGGGACGGCAGCCGGGACGAACGCGCACCAGCAGCGAATCTTTCAGGCAGAGCTCGCGGCCTGGACCGCGGTTGAGCGGATCGAACGGCGGGCCCGGCACGTTGCGGGCTCCGACGACGAGCGCGCAGAAAGGCTGGCCCTTGGCCAGCTCGGCCGTGAGCTGGTTCCAGACGCCCACGCTCTTCACGGGCTGGCCTTGCGCCGCGCCCAGGAGCGCGAGCGCGCGGGCGTGCGCGAGCTTCTGCGTACCGCCGCGGGCGATCACCTCGTCGCCCATCACCGCCAGCCAACGTCCGCCCTCCTGCTGGAGCTCGAGCGGCGCAACCGGCAGCCGCCGCGCGATGGCGGGCAGCAAGAGCCGCAGCGTGGCCGGGCCCAGGAGCTCCGCGCGCAGGCCCGGCGCCTTGCGCGTGACGCGCACCAGCCTCGCCCAGAGCTTCTCCGAGAGCGCCAGCACGGGCTGCAGCTCCATCGACTCCGAGTCGCCGCGCCAGAGCCGCAGCGCCGCCCGCAAGAGCGGCCCCGCGCCCGACATGCGCGCCGTCCACTCCACCGTGAAGCGCGAAGGGTCCGACAGCTCTCGCGCCAGCACCCCGCGCTGCTTCGCCTCCATCATCGCCATCACCGGCGAGGGCAAGGGCGCGCCGTCGATGAGCAAGAGCGCGATGGCCGCGAGCTGCGCCGGCGCCTGGGCCGCGAGCGCGCGCGAATCTCCCTCGGGAGAGTCGGCCAGCGCCACGGCCTCCAACGGAAACGAGCCGGCGATCAGGGCTCCGAACGCCAGCACGCGCCGCAGCTGCTGCGCATTCGCTTCGCGCACCGGCAGCGAGAAGAGCCGCACGC